>DATLMT010000065.1:0-13255 GCA_035537135.1 Burkholderiaceae bacterium
CGATGGACGAAGCGGTACGCTGACCGCTGGCGGCTAGCGCAAGTTGCCGGTATGGCCCAGCGAATAGCGACCGGGCTGTGGCCAGACAGTTAGTCCGTGCGGCTCTTTCCCGACTGGAATCTTCGTGACGCCACCGGTCGCTGTATCGATCGCGTAAACAACATCATCAAAGCGGCCTGAAAGCCAGAGCGTCCTGCCATCCGCGCTGACGTTTCCCATATCCGGACTGCCGCCGCCGGGAATCGGCCAGGTTTGCTCGACCTTGCGCGTAGCGAAGTCGATCACCGAGACACTGCCGTCTTTGCCGTTGCGCGGGCCGTAAACCTTGTGCGAGCCGCGATTGGCGACATAAAGCTTGTTTCCATCGCGGCTGGGATAGATGCCGTGCGTGCCGACGCCCGTCTTGATGAACTCGAATTCGGAAAATTTATCTCCGTCGATCACGTGCACGCCGTCGGCGTGCATATCAGCCACGTAAAAAAGTCTGCCGTCGGGTGAGATGCGAATGTCCTGCGGCATTCCTCCACGAGACAGCTTCAAATAGCTGATCACCTTGCGGTTGACCATGTCGACTTTGGCCAGCTTGCCACTGAATTCGCACGTAAAGATCGCGTAGCGGCCGTCGATCGAGAAGTCGGCATGATTGACACCCCCGCACTCTGGCACCGCAAGCGAACTCTGCATTTTCATTGTCTGTGCGTCGCGGAAGTCGAGACGCTTGCGCGCTTCGGCAACAATGATCGCCGACGTTCCATCCGGCGTGAAATACATGTTGTACGGGTCGTCTACCGCGATCGATTTGCCAGGCTTGCCAGTGACGGGATCCACTGGGGTTAAAGTGCCGTCGCTTCGTCCCTCGGCGTTGTTGGCGACCCACAGCGTCTTCAGATCCCAAGATGGCACCACGTGCTGTGGATTGCGCCCGACGCGAAATTTATCAACGACTTTCATCGTGGCCGGATCGATTACGTAAACATCGTTGGATTGACGATTCGGCACGTACACCCGCGGCACTGAATTTGCGACTACCGCGCTCAGCTTGCCGTTCGCAGTTTCACTGTAAAGATTTTTGGCATCCACCACCGGCGGCATTCCCTGCACCGTTTGCAGAGCAGCGCTCGGTGGCTGTTGAGCCATGACGCTGGAACCCAAGGCCAGTGACCAGATGATTGACTTGTGATGCATTCAATATTCCCTGTTTGTTTGCCGGCCGCATCCTAAGCCAAAACTTCTATGCTTCGGTAGTGAGAGATAGCTGATCAGCGTTAACCTTACTTGAGTCGCAAGCAGGCGGATGGACGTACTACAACGTTCGGCATGTTGGCAGGTCAGGCCTCGTGCTCTTTGATGGCGTCGGCCAACGACGCTATACCTTCACCGGTGGCTGCCGAAATTTTCAAAACGGGGCGTTTCTTTGCGGCCCCACGTGATGCGGGCATGGCCAGCAAATCGCGCGCGGCGCGCTCTGCTCCCGGTAAGTCTGCCTTGTTGACCACGAAAATGTCGGCAATTTCGAGCACGCCCGCTTTGAGCGCCTGTACTTCGTCTCCGAGGCCCGGCGGATACACGACGATGCGCGTGCGTGCGATTGCAGCGATCGCGACGTCTGATTGTCCGGCGCCCACGGTCTCCACGAGAACCATGTCGAAGCCGGCGGCGTCGAGCAACGACACGATCTGCGCTGTTGTGCTGGACAGCCCTCCCGCGTGGCCCCGCGTCGCCAGCGACCGAATAAACACGCGTTCGTTTGCCTGATGCTCGGCCATACGAATGCGATCGCCGAGCACCGCCCCACCGCTAAACGGGCTGGACGGATCGACTGCGACGACTGCGACGGTGTGGCCTCGCTTCAGCAGTTCTCCGACAAGGCCGTTAACGAGGGTTGACTTGCCAGCGCCTGCCGGGCCGGTGATCCCCACAATGTGCGCGCGTCCTACATGCGCATTCAAAGCGCCGAGCAATGATTCCGCGCGCGGCGGGTCGTTTTCGATCGAAGTGATCGCGCGCGCGATGGCACGTCGGTCCCCCGCGCGGATGCGCTGGACCCATTGCACAGGACAACTTGTCACACGATTGCGAGCGGCTGTCCAAATCCCAGCTCACGCCGCAGCACGGCGCAAATTTCGCCGTGCGTTGCGCCGGCGCCGGCAGCGTCAACAATGCTCGCCATGATGTTTGCGGTGCCTTGTGCGCATCGCGCGAGGTCGTCAAGGGCTTTGGCCGTTCCGGCGCCGGACCGATTGCGCTTGAATGCTTTCAGGCGCGCTATCTGCGCTTCGATTGCCGCCGGGTCGGGATACGGCTGCGAACGATATTCGTGAGGATCTTCGTCGACCTGGTACGCATTGACGCCGACGACTGTTTGCTCGCCGCTTTCGACATGCGATTGATGCGCCAGAGCGGATTCGCCGATCATCCGCTGCACGAGCCCGTCTTCAACCGCTTTGTACATGCCGCCTGCGGCGTCTATCCGCGTAATGACAGCTTCAATTTCTTCCTGCATCTGATCGGTCAGCGTCTCGACGTAGTACGAGCCCCCAAGCGGATCGATCACGTCCGTCAGCCGCGCCTCTTCACGCAGGATGTTCTGCGTGGCGATCGCGATCCGCGCGGCTTCTGCCCCGGGCACCGACAGCGCTTCGTCGTAACCGTCAGTATGCAGCGACTGCAAGCCGCCGAAGATGCCTGCCATCGCCTGCGCCGTCACGCGAGCGATGTTGTTCAGCGGCTGCTGGCGCGTCAGATCGGCGCCTGATGTTTGCGCGTGGAACTTGAAGCGCCACGATTTCGCGTCCTTTGCTCCGAGGCGCTCGCGCGCATAGCGCGCCCACAGTCGCCGTCCCGCACGAAACTTTGCGATCTCTTCAAAGAAACTGATCGAGATGTCGAAGAAAAATGTAAAGCGCGGCAGGAACCGATCGGGATCCATGCCGCGCGAGACGCAGTCCTCGGCGTACTGCAGCGCGGCCGCCAGCGTGAAGCCCATCGCTTCGGCGGGCGTCGCACCGGCCTGCTGCGTGTGCTGGCCTACGACCGATAACGGATTCCAGCCGGGCAATGATTCGTTGGCGAACTGGATGTGATCGGTCAACACGCGCCGCGCTCCAGGCAGCGCGAGGCGGAAGAACATGTGATTGGCGACGCAGTGCGACAGATAGTCGGACTGGTTGGAAGTGCCGGTAATCTTTGTCCACGGAATGTCGCGCCGCGATGCCACTGCCAGCAGCAATGCGAGCAGCGTGAAGGGCGAGGGATCATTCAACGCACACGAGATGCGATCGATCTGCACATCAGCCAGTGCGATATCCATGTCTTCGACGCTGTTGATGACCGCACCGCAGGTGCCAAGCAGCTCGGGCGGTGCCTCGTCGGCGTCGTAGCCGCGATAGACCGAGTTGCATGGAATCAGTGACAGCGCGGTTGCGCCGTGCGCGAGGATCTCCTTCAGCCTCTTGTTGTAGTCCTGCGGCGTTCCCCAGCCGATCAACTGACGCTGTGTCCAGCTGCGACCGCGATGCATCGATGCGTAGATTCCACGCGTGTTGGGGTACTCACCGGGAAAGCCGAGGTCGTCAAAGAAACTTTCGCCCGCCCGATCTTGAGGCGTATACAGCGGCTTGATCCCGATTCCCGATCGGTTCACCGAGGGCTTGCCACTCGCCGTGGCGTCGTACGCGTCCTGCCAACGGCGCTGTGCCTGCTCGAGCTCGGATTGAAATAGTCGCACCTCGGGCTTGTTCATAACTTCCTCATTGCATCTCATTGTTTCGCATTGCACGTGCGCGCGCCGACAGTGCGCGAATCTCGTCGGCGATTTCGTCGAGTGACGTCCCTGGATGAAACACGCGCGCCACTCCGGCTTCGAGCAACCGCTTTTCGTCTGGCGCCGGCACGATGCCACCGACGATTACCTGCACGTCGTGCGCACCGGCCTCGCGCAGTGCAGTCACCAAACGCGGCACCAGCAGGTGATCGGTTGCCAGCGACGAAATTCCGATCACCTCGGCGTCCTCTTCAATGGCAAGCTTTACGACCGCGGATATCTCCTGCCACGGCGGGGTGTAAATCACTTCCATCCCGGCGTCCCGCAATGCCGCAGCGACGATGCGGCTGCCGCGATCGTGCCCGTCAAAGCCGATCTTGGTGACAATGACTTTCGGCGGATGGGCCGAAGCAACGTCAGGCATATTCTGCCTCCCTGGAAAAACGAACGAGCGTTTGGGTCATACCGATGCCGTTCCGCGGCTGTCAAGCGTCGACGGCACAATGGCGAGCAGCTTTTCAAGCGCTGCAGGCTCGACCGGCTTGACCAGATGAAAGTCGAACCCGGCTTCGTGCGACATGCGCCGGTCTTCGTCCTGACTGCGGCCGGTAAGCGCCACCAGCACGAGATGAGCCCCCCAAGGCTCGCTGCGAATTCGGCGCGCGGCGTCGTAGCCGTTCATCTTTGGCATTCCGATATCCAGCAACACGACCTCGGGCTCGAAGGCCGCGCCTATTTTCAGTGCGGCAATCCCGTCGGACGCGGTACGCGTGTCGTTGCCCATCATGTTCAGCATCATCGAGAGGCTCGCCGCCGCGTCTTCGTTGTCGTCGGCAATAAGAATGCGATGCGACGCGTTCCCTCCGCTAACCCCAGAAGTAATACGGTCGAAGTCCTGCGAGTCGACAACGGTGACCGGCAGCTTTACGATGAACTCGCTGCCTTTGCCGATGCCGTCGCTTCTGGCTTCTACCGTGCCGCCGTGCATTTCGATCAGCCGCCGTACGACGGTCAGTCCGATCCCCAGCCCTGTTTGCGATGATTCGAGCGAGCGGTCGACCTGCGTGAACATCTCGAATATTTCGTTCAACATGTCGGGCGCGATGCCGACACCCGAGTCCCGTACGGAAACCAACGCCTGGCCGAGTTCACGGCGGACGTCGACGACAATTTCGCCGCCATCAGGCGTGTACTTGACGGCGTTGACAATCAGATTGCACAAAGCCTGCGACAACCGAGCTGAATCGGCATTGATGTAGATGGGCACCGGAGGCAGTGACACTGTCAGCTTGTGCCGATGCTCCTCGATCGGCGGTGCGCAGGTTTCCAGTGCGTGATGCACGATATCGGCCAGGTTGGCGCGCTCGATGCGAAGTGCGAAAGTGCCGCGGCTGATACGGTTGACATCGAGCAGATCGTCCACCAGTCGAATGATCTGCGTGACCTGCCGCTCCATCATGGCGCGCACGCGTTCAAGCGAATCGGCATCGACGCCCGCCAGCCGCATCACCTGCAGTCCACTGCGTAGCGGCGCCAGTGGGTTGCGCAGCTCGTGCCCGAGAGTTGCAAGAAATTCGTCCTTGCGCCGGTCGGCCTCCTTCAACGCAAGATTTGCTGCGTCCAACTCGGTGGTGCGCTGAGCAACGCGCCGCTCGAGGTCGTCGTGCGCCTGCCGCAAAGCTGCTTCGGCAAGCTTGCGCTCCGTCACGTCATGCATCGATACGACGGCGCCGAGATGCTTTCCGGTGGGGTCGTAAAACGATTGCCCGCTGGCGCTCAATGTGCGCGGGGTGCCATTTCTTGGCGCGATCACCATCTCGACGTCGCGCACACGCTCGCCGCTGAGCGCCCGAAACAGCGGGATCTGTTCCTTGGCCAGCGGTGTCTTGCCGTCGGCAGCGTACAGATCGTAGTGATCAGCCCACTGATCAGGCGACAGCGGCGCCTCCGGCAACCCGTGAAATTCGCGCGTCGCTCGATTAAAAAGGGTCAGAATTCCCTGCGCGTTACACGCGACGATTCCGGTTTGCAGGCTTTCAAGCAGAGCTTTGACGAAACCGCTGGCTTCGACCAGCTGCGCAGTGCGCTCGGCAACACGGTCTTCAAGCTCTCCCTGCGCGGCGCGCAGAGCATCAACGGCCCGCTTGCGTTCACTGATATCGCGCAGGTAGCCAGTGAACATCGGCCGTGTTGAATCGCCGATGGCCGTGATGGCAAGCTCCACCGGAAACTCGCTGCCATCAGAACGCATCGCAGTCAGTTCGATCAGTTGGTTCAGCACTCGATGCTCGCCGGTGCTGAGATAACGCTGCAGGCCCCTGCGATGACCCTCCCGCAGCGAGGGCGGGACGATGACATCGGCCATTTCGCGCCCGATCACGTCTTCGCGCGCGTGTCCGAATATGCGTTCGGCGGCGGGGTTGAAGTCGACGACATTTCCTTGATGATCGATCGTCACGATTGCGTCGAGAGCGGTTTGCAGCACCGCCGATTTGCGCGCTTCACTGCTGCGCAGTGCATGCTCCGCACGGCGGATGTCGGTGACGTCGCGGAAAATCAGCACCACGCCGAGCAACGTGCCGTCGGCTGCGCGAATCGGCGCGGCGCTGTCGTCGATCGGGCGCTCGCCGCCGTCCTTTGCGATCAGTACGGTGTGGTTAGCCAATGCCACGATGCTGCCGTGCTCGAGCACTTTGGCGACCGGGCTTTCCACCGGTGCGCGAGTTTCTTCGTTGATGATGTGAAATACGTCTTCCAGTGGAAGACCCATCGCGTGGCTTTGCCGCCATCCGGTCAGTGCTTCGGCAACTGGATTAAGGGAGGTCACGTTGCCGTCGACGTCGGTAACAATAACGCCGTCGCCGATGCTCAATAGCGTGACCTGCAGCGTCTCGCGGCGCAGTTCTGACCGGCTCAGCGCGTCCTTCTTGGCTTCTCCGAATATCGCAAACGTCAGCACCAACAGAACGTAGCGAAACCAGTCATCCCAGTTGGCTTGAACGGTTGAGCGCAGACCTAGCGCGGGATCAGTCGGCAGGAACAACAACACGGAAGCGACAAAGCCGAGCACACCGGCCACCACCGAGGCCCGCATGCCGAAGTACCAGGCTGTGACAGCCACCGCGATGTAGAAAGTCAGAAAGGGGAGAGTGACCCCAAATAGCGGGTCAAGCAGCCAGCGGACGATTGTCGCGACCGCAACGGCCGCCGCGGCGAAGACATACGAATTACGAGCGGGCAAAGCTTGTCACCCAGGATTGCCGGTTGGCGACAGCGATCGTACCGCGTCGATGGCTACGAGTATCTAAGCTGGCAACGACTGCAAAAGAAGCTGCGCCGCTGACTGCGACCCAATTGCTGACGAAATTGAAGCGCAATCCCGCAGCGGGAGCAAATCTTTTTTGCATGCGCTAGCCAGTGCTTTCTCAAGACAAAAGCCTTTTTCCAGTGATAAAAGTCGAAACTGTATTCGCGGGCCTGCTTGATCAATTCGCCTAGCTTGCGCGGTGGCAATGCGCCGATCGTGCTCTCCGGATGAACACGGATCCGAAACAGCACTTCGTTCTTGATGATGTTGCCGACGCCGGAGAAAATGGTTTGATCAAGCAGCGCATCGCAGACCAGCGTGTCTGGCTGTGCCTGCAGTTTCCGCCGTGCCGCACGCGGATTCCAGACATCCGACATCACGTCGGCTTGCCAGTCGTAGACCTCGTCCAGATCCCCTTCGACGTACCGCAACGCACACGAGTAGAAATTCAGCTCGCCGTTGTCGAATTTCAGGCTGAGCCGCGGCGGCCTGTCCTTGCGCTGGTTGATGCAGTAGCTGCCGAACATCAACAGATGCACGCGTGCCGTAAATTTTGGAAAACAGATCAGAAAGTGCTTTCCCCACGTGCGAAACGTGACGCGCCGGCCGTGCATGCGCTGCAGGTCGAGCTTGCTGTTCCCTGTGGCGCGGAGCACTTTGCGCCGCGCGAACATCGCGGCCTCCTCGCGCAGAATCGCGATCGACGGACCTTCGGGCATTCGTCAGCGCTCGTAGACGACGAATGCGTAAGCGAAAGCTTGGTCGCCTGTCGGCGCGTGATGCTCGCGGCTGGTTTCGCGCCATGTCCGATCAAGCGAAGGCATCAACGTGTCACCGTCGAAATCGGCATCGATCTCGGTCAGCAAGATGCGGCAGGCGCGTGGCATCGCGTCGGCATAGAGTTGGGCGCCCCCGATGACAAACACCTGCTCGGCGTTGCCGGCGAGCGCGAGCGCCTCGTCGAGGCTACCGGCGACTTCGGCGCCAGGCGCTGAGTAGGACTGATTGCGCGTGACGACGATGTTGCGCCGGCCCGGCAGCGCACGGCCGATGGACTCCCACGTCTTGCGACCCATCACGATCGGATGGCCCATGGTCATTTTTTTGAAGTAGGCCTGCTCACCGGGAATTTTCCAGGGCATCTGATTGTTGCGGCCGATCACGCCGTTGCGTGCGCGCGCCGCGATCAATGTGATGCTTGGAGCAGTCACACCGCGACCGCGGCCTTGATGTGCGGGTGCGGGTCGTACGCCTCGATCTCGAAGTCTTCGTAGCGATAGTCGAACAGCGACGGCGGTTTGCGCTTGATCACGAGCTGCGGATACGGGCGCGGCGTGCGAGACAGCTGCTCGCGCACTTGGTCGAAGTGATTGCGGTAAATGTGGCAATCGCCGCCGGTCCAGACGAAATCGCCGACATCGAGATTGCACTGTTGCGCCACCATGTGTGTCAATAAGGCATAGCTGGCGATGTTGAAAGGAACGCCGATGAAAATGTCGCAGCTGCGCTGGTATAGCTGACACGACAGCTTTCCCCGAGCCGCAGGCGAGTCTCCGGGTCCCACGTAGAACTGAAACAGCAAGTGGCACGGCGGCAATGCCATCTTCGGAATCTCGCCGACATTCCACGCCGACACGATCAGGCGCCGCGAATCAGGGTTCTGTTTGATCTCCTGCAGCACCTGAGAGATCTGATCGATTGTCGAGCCGTCGGGCGCCGGCCACGAGCGCCACTGCACGCCGTACACAGGCCCGAGCTCACCGTTCTCGCGTACCCACTCGTCCCAGATCGTGACGCCGTTTTCGCGCAGATATTGGACGTTGCCCGACCCCTGCAGAAACCACAGCAGCTCATAGACAATCGAGCGCAAGTGAAGCTTCTTGGTGGTGACCAACGGAAACCCCTGCTGCAGGTCGAACCGCATCTGGTAGCCGAACCAGGAGCGAGTACCCGTACCGGTGCGATCCGTCTTCGCTGCGCCACGCTCAAACACGTGGCGCATGAAATCTTCGTACTGACGCATTGTGCGATTCTACTGTTGCACGCAGTTGCAACTACGCAGCGAACTGCAAAGCTGCGAGCCGCGCATACAAGCCGTCGGCTGCCACCAGCTGATCGTGGCCGCCGGCTTCGACAATGCGGCCGTGGTCGAGCACGACGATGCGGTCGGCACGCTGCACCGTGGCAAGCCGGTGTGCGATGACGAGTGTCGTGCGGCCCGACATCGCAGCCTGCAATGCGCGCTGCACGATCTGCTCACTCTCGGCATCAAGCGCGCTGGTGGCTTCGTCGAGTAGCAACAACGGCGCATTCTTCAACATTGCGCGCGCAATCGAGATACGCTGCCGCTGGCCGCCGGACAACCGAACACCGCGCTCGCCGAGAAAGCTGCGGTAGCCCCCGGGCAACGCGCAAATGAAATCGTGAGCAAATGCCGATCGTGCGGCAGCAATGACCTCCTCGTCGCTCGCCGACGGCCGGCCATAGCGGATGTTTTCCATTGCATCGGCCGAAAAGATCACTGCGTCCTGAGGTACCAATGCGATGCGCGCGCGCAAGTCATCGAGACGGGCGTCGGTCAGCGCGACGCCGTCAAACCGGATCGCGCCTGCGGCGACATCGTAAAAGCGCAGCAACAGTTGAAAAATCGTCGTTTTGCCCGCACCCGACGGGCCAACCAGCGCGACTGTCTCGCCCGGCGCGATCATCAAAGACAAATCGCTCAACACCGCATGCGAGGCGCGTGACGGGTAGCGGAAAGTGACGTGGTCGAACTCGACTTTCAGTCCGCCACCGGCCGGCGGTAATGGGCGCGGCTGCGCGGGGTCTGCGATATCTGACCGCGTGGCAAGCAACTCGACCAGCCGTTCGGTCGCGCCTGCTGCGCGCACGACATCGCCCCAGACCTCGGCAAGCACCGCGACGCTTGACGCGACCAGCATCACGTACAGCACCGACTCGGACAACTCACCGAGGGAGATGCGTCCCGCGATCACCGCTTGTGCGCCCGAATACACGCCATAAAGCAACGATGCGAACACGCCGATGATCACAAAGGCGGTCAGCAACGAGCGCGCACGCGTACGGCGGATCGAAGTTTCGAAGGCGTGCTCGCTGGATTCGGCGAAACGCCGGCGCTCGAACGCCTGCTGCGTGAAGCTTTGGACGACGGAAATCGCATTCAGTATCTCGCCCGCAATGGCGCTCGAATCCGCGATGCGATCCTGGCTCGCGCGCGACAGCTTGCGGACGCGGCGGCCGAAGAAAACCGCAGGCAATACGACCAGCCCGATCACCGCGAGCACGATCACCATCAGCCGTGGACTGGTTACGATCAGCATCGTCAGCCCGCCGACGAACAAGACAGCATTACGCAGCCCCATTGACACGCTCGAGCCGACGGCGTTCTGAATCACAGTGGTGTCGGTCGTCAAGCGCGATAGCACCTCGCCCGTTTTCAGCGTTTCAAAAAACTGCGGGCTTTGTTGCAGAACGTGCGAGTACACCGCGGTGCGAAGATCCGCCGTGACACGCTCACCGAGCCACGACATCATGAAGTAGCGTGCCGCGGTGAAGGCCGCGATGGCAAACGCGAGCGGAATGAACAGCAGAAACTGGCCGCGTACAGCGGCCAAGCGTGCGCCCGGGTCGCTGACATCGATTGCGAAGCCGTTGTCGACGACGCTTTTTATCGCTGCCGGAAGCGCCAGTGTTGCGGCTGCAGCGAGCATCAGGAAAAGCAAGGCGAGCGCGATCTGCTTCTTGTACGGCTTAAGAAAAGGCAAAAGTGCCGCGAGTGGACGCAACGTGCGCGTCGGTGCTGCGCGGGGGTTGGATGAAACCTCGGTCGCCGCCCTGGTCGGGCGCCATGTCGCCTGTGGATCCGTCATGGCCCCTTATAGCCGGAGCGGAGCAACATAACCGGTCATCTCTAGATAGCCGCGACCGATTGGCTTTCCATCTTCCAGCAGTTGACTTGCGCCCTCCCAGTAAACCGCACCGGTGCTCCGCCGCGAGTCGAGTTCCTGGTCTGCCATCAGCGGTTTCGTGACGAACGTTCGATTGCCGACGCGCAATTGACGGGCGATGGGCCAGGTCGCACGCGTGCGTGGAGATGTCCACTCGGAAAGTGTCGAAAAGCTTACGTCGCGTGGCCCGAACGTTTTAACGACGCCGCCATGGGGCCGTAGCGATGCGTAGGCATGCAGCGGTTCCAAATTCGGCTGCCGGCCACGGATTGAGAAGGCCGTTAGTGCTTGGCCATCGTCGAGGTTCATACCAATCCAGTCCCATCCGGACGCGGTGTCGGCGAGCAGCGCGCTTGACCACTCGTGATCAAGCCAGCCGTGCCCGGTTCGCTGTTCGCGCTTTCCGTCACGCGTGATAACCGCTCGCACCGCAAGCTGCGGCTGTGAGTAGTAGTAGCTTGCCTGTGGGGCCAGCGGGCCTTTGCGCGAGTAGCCCGCATCGCCCTGCAGCAGCACGGGCTGCGTCGGTTGCGCATCGAGCTCAAGCGTAAAGCCGCTCGCCGCGATCACGCTGCGATACGAGCCCAGCGGATTGCGCACGAAGCGCCAACGATCGAGAAACACATCGGTGTTTTCGGTGGAAACCGACGCTGCGCCAAAACCGCTACGCGCGATGCGCTCGTCGTGCAACAGCGAGCCGCGGGCGGAATCCGCAATGGCGGCATGCGCAATGATCAATTGCTTAGCCGCGAACGCGCTTGGGTTAGCAGGATCGATCGACGTGCGCGTTCTGAAAAACGTGACCTGAAAGCCAACCGGCGCGCCCGGTCCGTCGAGCCAGCCGGTCAAGTACCACCACTCGGTTCGATAATCGAGATGAGCTCCGTGGTCGCGCGGAAATATCAGCGTGCGCGGAACGACATTCGGGTATTGCACCTGCGCAGAAGCGCGCGTTGCCGCAAGCGCGCTCGCGGCGATCAACGAGCGGCGCGACACCATTACCAGTCTTCGCTGACGGCGCGCACGGCGTCGATCGATACGGCGCGGCGGCCCGCCAGCACTGCCGTCAGTACCGCCGCGGTCATTAGCGCCATCATCAAGATTGCAATCAGCCCTACCGGAGCATTGAAGTCCATCGTCCAGTTGAACGACTGCGGATTAATCACTTCAACTAACACGACCGCGACGAGTAGCCCTGTCGCGAGCCCGACTGCAATGGACAGGGCCGTCAGGCAAGCCCCTTCGAGGGCAAGCATTTGAAGTATCTGCCGCCGAGTTAGTCCGATGTGGCGCAGCATGCCGAACTCGCGCGTACGCGCGATCGCCTGCGACGAAAACGTCGCCGCGATGCCGACTAGGCCGATGACAATCGCCGCGATTTCGAGCACGTAGGTGACTGCGAAGCTGCGATCGAAAATGCGCAAGCTGATTTGCCGAATTTCGCCGGTCTCTGCGAATTCCACCGCCGGCGACTCGATCTGCGATCGCAGATCGGAAATAACACGGCTGGCAACTACCCCCGGCTTGAGCCACACACCGGCATCCGTCAACGTGATATCACCGGTCGCCGATTGATAGTCCGATGTCCGAATTGCGATCGCGCCAAACTGTCGCGCGTAGTCGCGCCATACGCCGACGACGGTGAACGATCGCGAGCCGCCTGCCAACGGAAGCTCGACGACTTGACCGACGCGCATGCCGTAGAGGTCGACCATTGGTTCGGTGATCCAAATCGGCGCGGGCATGCCTTGCGTCCATTGCGCGCTAGCGCCTGTCAGCGGCAACGTCGCGCCGGGGTCAGCAAGGTCAATCGTCCGCGCGGTCAACGTGACCTGCGCGCGCTGCGGATCGAGTTGCAATCGAATTGCGCGCGACATGTCGACGCGCTCGACGCCCGGATGCGATTTGATTCGTTCGATATCGGCATCGGAGAAGAATGCAGTCGACGCGCCAGGGGCCGCACGCACGTAGACCTGCGCGGGCAGAACGCGCGTCAGCCAGGCATCGACCGAGTCGCGAAAGCTTGCGACCATCGTGGCCATCGCAATCATCAGCGCAAAGCTGGCGACGATGCCGGCCATGCCGATAGCAGCGAAGCTCGGCGCCTGTGCGATGCGGGTGACCGCTAGCAACAGCGGCGGAGGCGTTTGTGCTCGTTCGAGGGTGCGTGCGAGAGGCTCGAACACCACCCGGGCAATCTTTGTCTGCAGCGCGATC
>DATLMT010000066.1:0-3729 GCA_035537135.1 Burkholderiaceae bacterium
CATTTCGCCGTCGATCAAGTTGGTGGGCACGTTCAACTGATGTCGCAACTCCGCCACGTGCGACTCACGGAACATGAATGGCTCCGACGACAACAACACGCGGCCGACCTGCGGGGCTGCGGCAGCGATGTCAGATATCACCGGATAGCGCGCTGCCCCTGCCCGGCCCCCCGGTGAGATCGTCACGTCCCAGCCGACGCACGCCAGCGTGCGCGCGATATACGTATCAGAGGCCACCGTCATCCACGGATCTTTCCAGATCAAGTAAAGGACTGATTCGCGCGGCCAGGCGATGGCGTGGCACGCATCGAGCTCGCGCCGCAATTGGGCGGCGAGGAGTTCGGCCCGCGTGCACGCGTCAAAAATTTCGCCGAGCATTCGGTATAGCCCGAAGTTGTCAGCCGGTGCGTTCGGGTGCGTGACGATGATGTGCGGCGTGAACTCGCGAATCCGCTCCAAGGTACAACGGTCGTTCTCGTCGACGTTGACGATCACGTGCGTTGGGCTCAGTGCGCGCACGGCATCGAGTTTGACGTCCTTGGTTCCACCAACCTTCGGTACTTCGCGTACCGCGCTGCGTGGATGAACGCAGAAGCCGGTGCGTCCAACCACGCTCGGACCTAGACCGAGGTCAAACAGCAACTCGGTAATCGACGGCACCAGGGAGACGATGCGCGCGTTCGTGCCGGCGGCAGCGTGCTTGGTTCCGGCCGCATCGATGCAGTTCCCTGCAGAGTCGGCTCTGGGTCCGGTCATTCAATCAAGTGTCGCCGGCGCGTGGCTTTTGTTTGCGGCCCGCCATGATCCGATCGAACAACCAGCGCGGCATCAGCTTTAGCAGGGCAGTGACCCAACCCATTTGCCAGGGAATGGTGCGGTAGCGCACGCCGGCGATGATCGCGTTTGCAGCGCGCTGCGCAAACGTATTGACGTCCATTAGAAAGGGCATCTGATACGGATTCTTCCTTGTCATGGACGTGCGAATGAAGCCGGGCGAGATCGTTACGACCTTGATGCCGTGCTTGGCCATCTCGATCCGCAGGCTTTCGCAGTACACAATCGCCGCTGCTTTTGACGCGCAGTAGGCATCCGAGCCCGGCAAGCCCCGCACGCCCGCCACGCTTGCAATGCCGACCAGCGTTCCGCGGCGGCGCGCCTTCATGCCGGCGATAAATGGGTGAAACGTCGCCGCCATACCGAGCACATTCGTGTTCATCACGTTTGAAAACTGCGCGAGGTCTTCGTAGAACTCGGTCTTAACGCCGATTGAAATGCCAGCGTTCGCAATCACGACGTCGGTGCCGCCGACCGCGGCATCGAATGCACGCGCAGCAGCGATCAGTGCGTCTTTGTCGGTAACGTCGACGACATACGTGTGGTGTTTGCCCGGCAGCGCGGCTTCGACGACGTCGAGCGCATCGCGCCGCCGTGCTGCCAGGCCCAGGCAAGCTCCGCGCGTTGCAAATTCGTTTGCCAGCGCGGCACCGATTCCGCTCGATGCGCCGGTGATAAAAACGTTCAAAGTCAGGCGCTCCTCGTGTACGCGACCCTGCGGGTCGCACGTGCACTCGTCGCGACTAGTTAGGCGCGCTCCCTTCGGAGCGGCCGCGCGTGCGCGCGCAATATAAAGGCATCCAAAAGCGCGTGCGCTATTTCTTTCTTTCTGCCCTGGCGCGCTGGATTAGGCTGTCCATTACCTGCAGGCTGCCCTCGGCCGAGCGCACCATCGACGGCGAGGTCACGTATTTGCCGTCGATCGCCATGCTGGGTGTGCCGTCGATCTTGTACGCGCGCCACACCTGCCCGGCGCGATTGGTGCGTGCGCCGACCGAGAACGAGTTGTATGCGTCGAGCCATTGCTTGCGGTCGATTCCCTGCGTCGCCATGTAGTCGGCGATTTCTTCGGGCTTGAGCAAAGGCATGCGCTTGGTCTGAATCGCTTCGAATACCTTCGAGTGCTGCTCGTTGACTTTGCCGAGCGCTTCAAGCGTGTAATAGATGCGAACGTGCGGCACCGATTTGTCGTCCCACGAAATCGGAATCCGTCGATACTCGACGTCGGCCGGCAAGGTCTTTCTCCAGCCCTGCAGGGTCGGGTCGTACGACAGACAGTGCGGACACGAGTACTGGAAAAATTCAAGGACTTCGATCTTGTTTCCGCCTTCCGTCGGTTGCGGCGGCGACACTGGACGAAAGTCTTTCATCTCCTGCGGCTGCCGCGCGGGCTGGGCCCACGCGGTAACAGGTACGGCAGCAACAGCGATCAACACCTGGCGGCGCTTAGCGAACATTGAAGCTCTCCACAACTTGACGGTTTAATCTGACGAAGAAGTATCGCAACAGAAACGTTGGCCGGACGCTCGCCGATGACAGGCTATTCCGCCGTTATTTAAGGCGCACTAGCTGAACATCGATGCCGTTTTCAGCCATCGTCTTGCGAATCCGGTTGACATCTTCAAGGTTGCCGTACGGACCGAGCCGCACGCGATACAACGTCGTGCCGTCCTGCTCGCGTGGGAACACCCGGGCGTCGAAGCCGAGCAGCGCCAGGCGTGCACGCATCGAATCGGCATCGTCCGGCGTCCTAAACGCGCCTGCTTGCAGCAGAAAGCGCGAGTCTTCCGCGGGAAAAACATTCCCTTTTTCGGCGGGCGGAGGCGCGGCCTTTGGATCGGTCGCCGCATCAACCTTCGGAGGATCGGGCGCAACGGCCTTGGTGGGCGCATGGGTGTAAAGCGGCTTGTTCGGATCAGGCAGTGGTCCGCTTCCCGCGGGATTCACGTTTTCGCTCGCCGGCCGCACTTTGTTGACGAACGGTACCGGCGCGTTGGTAATGAAAAGTGCCACGGCAACCGCTATTGCCAAGCCCAGCACCAGTCCGCTGATGAAGCCGATCAGCGTGGTTCCGCGCTGCGATTCAAACACGTCGGTTTCGCTCACATGCGTTGCGGCGCCGAAACGCCGAGTAATCCCAGTCCATTTGCCAACACCTGCCGCGCCGCCAGCAACAGGGCCAACCGCGCGTTGCGCGTGCGGTCGTCGTCTACCAGCACGCGCTCGGCATTGTAGTAGGCGTGAAAATCGGCGGAGAGTTCCTTCAGGTACGACGCCACCTGATGAGGGGCGGCATCGCGCGCCGCGTCGGCAATCGCTGTCGGGTAATCGGCTAGCCGATTCATCAACGCCTGTTCACGTGCACTTTGCAGCGGAGCGAGATCGACATTGGCACCCACCGGTGTCGCGAAGCCTTTTTCTTCTGCCTGCGCGAACACCGAGCAAATACGCGCGTGTGCATACTGCACGTAGTACACGGGGTTTTCATCCGATCTTGACACCGCCAGATCGACATCGAACACGAACTCGGCGTCGGGCTTGCGCGAAACCAGAAAGAATCGGGTTGCATCGCGTCCGACCCAGTCGAGCAGGTCGCGCAATGTGACGTACGTGCCCGCGCGCTTGCTCATCTTCACTTCTTCACCGTCCTTCGTCACGCGCAGCATCTTGTGCAGCACGTAGTCCGGATAGCCGCGCGGCACAGTCATGCCGAGCGACTTTGCTGCCGCCTGCAATCCGGCCCGAACGCGCGCGACCGTTCCGTAGTGATCGGTGCCCTGCACGTTGACCACCTTGTCGAAGCCGCGCTGCAGCTTGGTGGTGTGATACGCCACGTCGGGGACGAAGTAGGTGTACGAGCCATCCGACTTGCGCATCACGCGGTCCTTGTCGTCC
>DATLMT010000067.1:0-13970 GCA_035537135.1 Burkholderiaceae bacterium
AGCGCTCTGTCGGCGCCGCCCCTGAGCCGCGCCCACGTTCATTTCATCAAGACAATTAGCGGACCGAACCGCGGCGAAACAGATTGACGATTGCAAGCAGGATCACGGCGCCGATCAACGACACCACGAGCGCGCCAAAACTGAACGCGTCCTGATTGATGGTTGGCATTCCCAGTAACGGAGAGATCAGCCAGCCACCTAACGCCGCGCCGACGATGCCCACAATGATGTTCAGAAAGATTCCCTGTTGCGCGTCGGTCCGCATGATGAGACTGGCGAGCCAGCCCACGACGCCGCCTACGATCAGCCACACGATGAAATTAATCATTTCGTTACCTCGAGTTGGTTGGTTAAGTGCGCCGGTTAGCAAACATAAAACGACGGAGCGCGACACCAGCACGCGAACCGCGGTAGGGTGCAGAAGCAAAGCTTATGCCCGTCCCCGCTCATTGTAGCGCCGCGTCGGTCCTGGCACAGGTGTTGCTTTGCCCTGTATCGCGATCGCCTACGAGGGGAGTAGCAATGAAAATATTAAAAGCAAAGAGTCCTAGCAAGCCGAAGTCGGGGCGAAATGAATTCTTGCTCGCGCAACTAGGTAAGAGTTGTTGGGTCGTCGGATATCAGGGGCGAGTCATCGCTGGCGCTGTGTTGACTTCGTTGCCTGCCGCTGCCGCTTATGCGGCCGATTTGGCACACGCGTTCGGTGTGCACAATTTTCTGCTTACGGTCGTCGAGGCCGGTCGCCACGTCGTTTAGGCCATCCTGCTGGCCTGAAAAGGCTTGTTCTTACCGGCTGCTGCCCAAGTCGAACTAATTGCATTCTCCGCCTGCCCCAAGCATGCGGGCTTAATCGCAACTGCGCTATTGTTGCGGTCTGCACCGGGGATGGGTAATTAATGAGTCACGCGTTGATCGTCGACGACGATGCCGACACGGCGGAAATGCTGGCGGAATTAGTCGCGAGCCAGGGCTTTACAGCGGCAACAGCGCGAACGATGCGCGACGCGCGGCGCCAACTGGCGACCAGCGTGCCCGATGTAGTGTTTCTTGATCTCGTGTTGCCCGACGGTAAGGGCATCGAGCTGTTCAACGACAAAGCCGCACTCGCCGACATCGAGGTCGTGCTAATTACTGGGCACGCAAGTCTCGAAACTTCGATCGAGGCGCTGCGCCTGGGTGCTGCCGATTACCTGATCAAGCCGGTAAGCCCAAGCCAGGTACAAGGAATTCTGGAGCGCGTGATGCGCCCTGGTGAGTTGCAAGCCGAAATCTCTGGTCTGCGCTCCGAGCTCGACCGCAGCGGACGGTTCGGCGATATGTGGGGCGGCTCTCCTTCAATGAAGCGCGTTTACGAGCAGGTGTCGCGGGTCGCGGCCACTGCGGTAACTGTGCTGATACAGGGCGAGAGCGGCACTGGCAAGGAACTGGTCGCGCAAACGATCCACTCGCTGAGCCGCCGGCGCAACCGCCCTTTTCTTGCCATCAACTGTGGCGCAATTTCTCCGCATCTGATGGAAAGCGAAATTTTCGGCCACGAAAAAGGAAGCTTTACAGGCGCCAACCGTCAGCATCTGGGTTTCTTCGAGCGCGCCCACGGCGGAACACTGTTTCTGGATGAAGTGACTGAGATGCCCGCTGACCTTCAGGTCAAGCTGCTCCGGGTTCTTGAGACCGGAACGTTCAACCGGGTTGGATCGACCGAGACCCAACGCGCAGATGTGCGTGTGTTGGGGGCGACCAATCGCGTGCCAGAGCGCGCCGTTGAGGAAGGCAAGCTGCGCGAGGATTTGTTGTATCGACTCAATGTTTTTCCGATCCGGCTGCCGCCGCTGCGCGAACGCCGGGAGGACATTGCATTGCTCGCCGATCATTTTCTCGCTGAAATTTGCCGGGAAGAGGGTAAAGATAAGCGCCTTAGCAAGGGCGCGTACGAGCGAATGAACGATTACGACTGGCCCGGCAATGTCCGCGAGCTGCGTAATGTCGTGCAGCGTGCGTACGTGATGGCTAGCGGAGCAACGATTAGCGATGAGTGGCTTGAACTGCAATCGGGACGTTCGTCGGCAGGCAATGGCGCGGCAGCGAGTTTGTCGTTACCTGTCGGCACTACCCTGGCCGAAGCCGAGCGCTCGTTGATTTTCGCAACTCTCGAACACTTTGAAGGACACAAGGAGCGCACTGCTGCCGCTCTCGGGGTCAGTCTAAAGACGCTTTATAACCGGCTCAAAGAGTACGGGGCAGATGGCGCACCGCCGCCTTCCACATCGGCCAAGGAGCGCCGCGCCGCCTAGCTTCGCCGTCGGGCACGCAACTTGCCGAAATTACTGTAGCCTGCTTGCGCCAAAGTTTGGCGCGAGGCACAGGGCCCAGACAATATGTAACTAAGGGCTCGATGTTAAAACCTACCAAGAGGAGCCGGAATATGCAGAAAGCTGCACGTCATACATTGCGAGCGGTAGCGGTGACTGCCGCCGCGGTACTGGTACTTGGAGCGTGCAACCGCTCTGAGCAAAAAGAAGTTCGCACCGAGGCGAAGCAGGCCACTAACACGGCTTCCAACGTAGTCGATAACGCTGCGCTGACAACGAAGGTCAAATCGGCTCTTCTAGCCGATGATATGGTTAAGGGAACGCAGATCAATGTGGATTCCAATGCCGGTGTCGTTAAGCTGACGGGTACCGTCGATACACCGGGTCACGTGACGCGGGCCGTCGAGGTCGCCAAGGGCGTATCGGGCGTGACGCGGGTGGAGAACAATCTTACGTCTAGCCCAAGTGCCGCGCCCGGTGTAGTGCCCGGAACGCAGCCTCCCGGCACGGCCCCAGCCGCCACGCCTATGCCCAACAGCACGACGCCGCCCGTTAAAAAGTAAGCGGTAAGGGCACCTGTTGGAGTGACGCGGCGATTACGCCGCGTCACCTTAATCTGGGAGAGTGTGATGGCCGAAAATCAGCGGAAGACGAATAGTGAAGTGCAGGGTGAAGGTGACTACAAGGCGGCCCGTCGCTACAACGAAGCGACACGCGAGTTTGTCGCTGAGGAACATGTTGCCGAAGCGGCGCGCGATGCCGAGCCGCAAAACCCAGGTGAAGAGCAACAATTGGAGCACGCCGAGCAGGCTGGAAGAGCGCGGGCCAAGGATGAGGACCCTTTGCTCGACCGCCCCGAGGACATCGACCGCAGCAAAAATAGCCGGCCGTAAGGCCATTGGTTGTGGCCGGTGTGGTTGCCGGGGCTTGAGCGGGTCGCGCGATGAGCAAAGCGTTCGTCAAGGAAGTCGAAGGCGACGATGACGAGTTAGAGGTTCCCCAGCTTGCGGCAGTTCGCAACTACATCACCGCCCAGGGTTATGGCCGGCTCAAACAGGAACTGATTCGGCTTCTGAACGAAGAGCGGCCGGAAGTGGTGCGGACGGTCTCATGGGCCGCTTCCAATGGCGATCGCTCCGAGAACGGGGACTACATCTACGGTAAGAAGCGATTGCGCGAGATTGATCGCCGTATCCGCTTTCTGACCAAACGGCTGGACGTTGCCGAGGTCGTCGACGCTAGTGCGCGCGAAGAAACTGACCAAATTTTCTTCGGTGCAACGGTTCGCTACGCAACCGAGGCCGGTGTCGAGAACAGCGTAACGATCGTTGGGGTTGATGAAGTCGATCCTGCACAGGGTTATGTGAGTTGGATCTCGCCGATCGCCACAGCGCTTTTAAAAGCGCACTCTGGCGATACTGTGACCTTGTGCACGCCGGCCGGAGTAGAAACTCTTGAAATCTTGGACGTGAATTATCTAGGCTAGGTCAGTCCTGTGCGTGAGCGCGACTCGCCGAGCTGGCTGCACTTGCGCCGGGACGGGGCCGCACTATCTGCTGCACGTTCTTGACTCGGCGCAAAGAGCGAATGACGCGTGCCAGATGGACACGGTCATGCACTTGAATCTTGAAATGAATCAGAGCGAGCTTGGCGTCCTCGTCCTCAAGATGCACATTTAGAATATTCGATTCCGCCTCTGCGATAGCGACTGCGATGCGTCCGAGCACTCCGCGCTCGTTCAGCGCACTCACGTCGATACCCACCGTGAAATTGCTGGCTGGATCCTTTCCCCACTGCAACTCGATCCAGCGATCGGGATCCGCGCGGCGGGCGCGCTGGGCGTTCTGGCATTCGGCCTGGTGCACGGCCAGACCCTGCCCTTTGCGGATATGCCCGACAATTGGATCGTCCGGAATCGGATGACAACACGTCGCCATTTGTACCGCCATACCTTCGGTGCCTCGAACCATCACCGGCACCTGACTGGCCTGCACTACTGGTCTGGCGTGCGATTCCTCGCCGTCGACTGAGTCGAGCGCAAGCTGGCGTGCAACGACAGCCGGCAGCTTGCGACCCAGCCCTATGTCAGCCCATAGGTCCTCGCGCGACTTACTGTCCGACTGCTTTACCACCTTGCTCCACTGCTCGTCCGTGATATCGGCGAGCGACAAACTGAACTGCTGCGCCGCCTGCGCCAGCAAGCGCTCGCCGAGCTCGACGGATTCGTCGAACTTCATCGTGCGCAGAAAATGCCGAATCTCCGACCGCGCCTTGCCCGTTCGGACAAACGACACCCATGCAGGGTTAGGCTTCGCCTCCGCGCCCGTAATGATTTCGACCATGTCTCCGTTTTTTAGCTGAGTGCGCAGCGGCTGAATCTCATTGTTGATGCGCGCCGCAACCGTTTTATTGCCGACATCGGTATGAATGCTGTACGCGAAATCGACCGGTGTTGCATCTCGGGGCAGTGCGACGATGCGTCCCTTCGGGGTGAAAATGTAGACCTTGTCGGGGAACAGATCGACCTTGATGTGCTCAAGAAACTCGCTCGAGTCTCCGGTTTGCCGCTGAATTTCAAGCAGTGATTGCAGCCATTGGTGCGTACGCGATTGCAGTTCCGAAAGATCGGAATCGTCATCCTTGTACAGCCAGTGTGCGGCGACACCCGTTTCGGCGACGTGATGCATGTCCTTGGTACGAATCTGAAACTCCACCGGCGTGCCGTAGGGCCCAATCAGCGTCGTATGCAGCGACTGATAACCGTTAACCTTTGGAATCGCGATGTAATCCTTGAACTTGCCCGGCACCGGTTTGTAAAGGCTATGCAGCGTACCGAGCGCGAGATAACACTGCGCAGGTGTATCAACAACGACGCGAAAACCGTAAATGTCGAGCACCTGCGAGAACGTCAGGCGCTTGTCGGCCATCTTGCGATAAATTCCGTACACCGTCTTTTCTCGTCCCTGCACTTCTGCCTTGAGCTTTGCATCGGCAAGGGACTTGCGCACGGCGACCATCATCTTGCCGAGCACTTCGCGGCGGTTGCCGCGCGCGGCGAGCACCGCTTTGTTGAGCACCTGATAGCGAAGTGGGTACAAGTGTTCGAAACTCAGCTCTTCAAGCTCACGAAACAGCGTATTCAGTCCCAACCGATGCGCGATCGGTGCATAAATTTCCAGGGTCTCTCGCGCGATGCGACGTCGTCGCTCGGTATCCACCGCTTCGAGCGTACGCATGTTGTGCAACCGGTCGGCAAGCTTGATCAGCATGACGCGCACATCGCGCGCCATTGCCAGAAGCATCTTGCGAAAGTTCTCGGCTTGCGCCTGCTCGGTCGATGAAAATTGCAGGCGATCGAGTTTGGACACGCCATCGACCAGATCTGCAACGGTCGAGCCGAAGCGTTCGATCAGCTGGGCCTGCTCGATGCCGCAATCTTCGATGACGTCATGCAACAGCGCAGCCTGGATGGCGGCGCCGTCGAGACGCCATTCGGTCAGGATCTCGGCCACTGCGAGCGGGTGTGTGATGTAAGGCGCGCCGCTGCGGCGGAACTGCCCCAGGTGCGCCTCGTCAGAAAATCGAAACGCCTCTTTGATCTTTTGAACGTCGGCAGATGGCAGGTATTTTTTGGTGCGATCGGTCAGCGTTGCGACTGTCGCGACCGCGCTCGCGGGCTCGGCGTCCGGCCCCGAGCGCCATACGACTTTCTTGAACGCTTGCGCCGCGCGCCGTGCGAAGCCAGGAGCGACGGGTTCTACGGTATTTGATGCGACCGGAGGATCTTGCGATTCCATCAACCCGCGCCGGTCACGTGGGGTGCTGAGCTGACGATTAAGTGCCGCGCTCTAGGTCGGTACCTTGCGCAGCATCTCGATGCCGACTTTGCACTGGGCTATTTCGCGCAGCGCAGCTACTGGAGGCTTGTCGCGCGTATCAATCTTTGGAGTGTGGCCTTGGGCAAGCTGCCGCGCGCGATACGCAGCCGCAAGCGCAAGCTGAAATCGGTTCGGAATCTGCTTCAGGCAATCTTCAACTGTGATGCGGGCCATGGCGGTACCTTCGTCGGTTATGCGCCATTTTAGCCGAGCGCAGCGGCTCGGCGCCATCAAATCGTGCTTCCGATCCCTAATTGCGTAAATAACGCACGATGGCGGGCCATCTGTGTGCTGTAGCGCAGGCGCGCGGCGGTCACGATCGCCACCAGATGCGACAGAGCGAGATCGAAATTCTCGTTGATGATGATGTACTCGAACTCCGGCGCGTGCTCGATTTCGCTGCGCGAAGCAAGCAAACGGCGCGCGATCACCGCTGGAACGTCCTGGCCGCGCTTCTTCAGGCGCGCTTCCAAAGCTTCGATCGACGGTGGAAGAATAAAAATTCCAATGCCATGCGCGAACTGGGCTCTGACCTGTCGTGCGCCCTGCCAGTCGATTTCCAGCAGGACGTCGGTTCCCGCGCGCACGCGCTCGTCGATCCAGACACGCGATGTCGCGTAGTAGTTGCCGTGCACCTCGGCGCTTTCGATAAATTCGTCGGCAGCGCGTCGGCGCTCGAACTCTTCAAGTCCCACAAAGTAGTATTCACGCCCGCTTTTCTCGCCCGGGCGCGGCGCGCGAGTCGTGAACGACACCGACAGCTGAATGTTTGTTTCGCGTGCCAGCAGTGCATTGACCAGGGTCGATTTGCCGGCGCCCGAAGGCGCCACCACCATGAACAAGTTTCCCGCGCAACGCGCACTCAATTTAGTTTCCCTCACTCGAGATTTTGAACCTGCTCGCGCATTTGCTCGATCAAGATCTTCAGCTCTACAGCGGCGTTAGTCATTTCGATCGCGGAGGCTTTCGACCCTAATGTGTTCGCTTCGCGATTCAGCTCCTGCATCAAAAAGTCCAGTCGCCGCCCAACGGCGCCGCCAGCCGCCAGCACACGACGCACTTCAGCGACGTGCGTTAAAAGCCGTTTGATCTCCTCGTCGACATCCATCTTTAGCGCATACAGCGTCACTTCTTGCCGGATGCGTTCCGAAACTTCTTCCCGGGTCAGTGCGGAAGCACCGGACAGTGCTGGCCCAAGCTGCTTCTCCAGCCGTTCGTTCAGCTTGCGCTCAACGGCTGCGATCAGATCCGGCGTGCGGAGGCTCAATTGCGCCGCGACGCGCTCAATTTGTTCGCATTGATCAAGCATGACGGCGGTAAGGGCCGCACCTTCGCGGCCTCTTGATTGCGCAAGCGCGGCCAGCGCTTCGGTCAGCGCCGCCAACACGTGCATGCGCAGAACGTCGGGTTCCGCGCCAGGCGTTTCAACGACGCCCGGCCAATTGAGCACGTCGGCGGTGCTAATAGGCGCCACCGCAGGCAGGCTGCGCTCGACTTGCGAGGCAAGCGCGGCTAACTGTTGAAGCGCTGTGGCGTTCAACTGCGGTTCGTTCTCGCCGGCGCCGCGCGCAATTGAAATACGACATTCGACCTTGCCGCGCGCAACCTGCGCTGCAATCGCTTCGCGCACCGCGCCTTCGCTGTTGCGCAGATCGTCGGGCATCTTTAGCGTCAGGTCGAGAAAGCGCGAGTTGACCGAGCGCAGCTCAAGCGTCAAACGGCCCAGGGCGGTCGGCCGCGCCGCACTTGCGAAGCCGGTCATGCTGGCGACGGGCTTCATGGGGCTTGATTAACGACAGCTGATCGATGAAACAGTCAAGCGCAGCATCATGGCGGATTTACGACGAAAACAGGTGAAAACGCACCTTATTGTTGTTACGGCCGACCGAGTCCTATTGGCTAGAATCGCCGAGGCTCCCAAGATGCAACGCTATGCCTGCGCAGACCAACTCATCTTTACCTGAAAGCCTCGAGGTCGGCGGGTATCGCATTGTAAAGAAGATATCTTCGGGCGGATTCTCGATCGTCTACCTGGCAACCGACGAGCAGGGCAATTCGGTAGCGATTAAGGAATACATGCCGGCCGCGTTGGCGCAACGCAAGCCCGGAGAACTCTCGCCGTATATCGCGCCTGAGAATCTGAACACGTATCGCATCGGCCTCAAATGTTTCTTCGAGGAGGGCCGAGCGCTGGCTTCGATCTATCACCCCAATATCGTGCGCGTGATCAATTTTTTCCGCGCCAATGAAACGGTGTACATGGTGATGCACTACGAATCGGGCCGCTCGCTGCAGGAACACGTACTGCGCAACCGCAACAAGGATCAGAAAGACGTTCTGTCGGAGCGCTTCATCCGCCGCGTGTTCGCGCAGGTGATGAATGGCCTTCGCGAAGTTCACTCGAACCGCTTGCTGCACCTCGACGTGAAGCCAGCGAACATTTACCTGCGGATGGATGGCACCCCGATCCTGCTCGATTTTGGTGCTGCACGGCAGACGCTGCAAAGGGACATCAGCAAGACGTACCCGATGTACACGCCGGGCTTTGCGGCGCCGGAACTTTACAAGCGCGACGCGGAACTGGGTCCATGGACCGACGTGTATTCGATCGGCTCGTGCGTTTACGCCTGCATGTCAGGTATGCCGCCACAAGAGTCTGACCACCGGCTAAAGGAAGACAAAATGCCGACCGCGCTGCGCTCGTTTCGCGGCCTGTATTCGAACCAGTTGATCTCAATGGTTGAGCGCTGTTTGCGGCTCAATTCATTGGAGCGGCCGCAGACGGTGTTCGCGGTCCAGAAAGAGTTGCTACAGAACGTGCCTGAGCGGCCAGAGTTTTCGATGGTCGAGCGCACCGGAGCGCGCTGGCGTAACCTGCAGGAGCGCTTCACGCGCTTCATGAAAGATCACAACATTACCTGGTTCTAGCAGGCGAAATACAAACCGACTTTCGCCTGATTGGTTTCCAAAAAATCACTGGCAAAGCCACGCGATTTTTTGAGAGTAACGACCTAGAAAAAGCGGGACACTGCATTTCCCGATTGGGGTACTAGCGGTCTATCAGCGATGCGGTTTTCCGTTTACCAGGAGAGCAAGAAGGGCGGCCGGCGCATCAATCAGGATCGCATGGGCTATCTGTACACGCGCGACTCGATGTTGATGCTGGTTGCAGATGGAATGGGTGGCCATGCGCGCGGCGAGGTGGCTTCGCAGTTGACTCTGCAGACGCTTGCTTCGATTTATCAGCGCGATGCCAAGCCGCTGTTGCCCGACCCCGTGCGCTTTCTAGAAGACTCGGTGCTGGCAGCGCATCGTGAGCTGCACCGATATCGCGCCGAACACAGCCTGCCTGAGGCTCCGCGCACGACGCTCGTCGCCTGCATCGTCCAACAGGGCGTCGCAATTTGGGCGCACGTGGGTGATTCGCGGCTGTACATGATTCGCGGCGGGCGCATTCTGGACCGCACAATCGATCATTCGCGTGTGCATCATTTGGTGCAATCGGGTCTGATTCGGCCCGAGGATGCAAAGGACCATCCCGAGCGCAATCGCATTTTCAACTGCATCGGCGCCTATGTCGCGCCGACGGTCGAGATTAGCCGGCCGGTAGCCTTGCGCAACGGCGACACGCTGCTGCTTTGCTCCGATGGCCTGTGGGGCACACTGAACGATCGCCAGGTGGCAGATGCGTTCTCGGGCAAGACCGTCATGCGCGCAGTCCCAGAACTCATGGAACTCGCCCTCGAGCTCGGCGGTCCTGAGTCTGACAACTGCACGGGCGTTGCGATGACGTGGGCCGGCACAGAGTCGATGGAGATGGTGCCGCCGAGCGAAGCGCCTGTGTCAACCTTGCTCATCCCGGAAGGCACCGTTGCGTCGACGGTCCAGATGCCGCGTGTTGGCGAAGCGGGGGTCGACGAGGAGTTGTCCGAAGAGCAAATCGACGACGCGGTCGCCGAGATTCAGAAGGCCATTCAACGCAGCGGCAAACTCGTCGCAAAATAGGGGTTTACGGACAAAGGCGCGTGTGGCTAGCCATACGCGACAGTGATGGACGGAAACCTACGGCCGAGCGGGCGGCGCGCCGACGAGCTGCGACCGGTGCGCATCCTTCGCAACTTCACTAAACATGCTGAGGGCTCAGTGCTGGTCGAGTTCGGCGACACACGCGTCATTTGCACGGCGAGTGTCGAAGAGCGCGTCCCTGCGTTTCTGAAGGGCAAGGGTGAAGGGTGGGTCACCGCCGAGTACGGCATGCTGCCGCGCGCGACCCACACACGCTCGGACCGAGAGGCGGCGCGTGGCAAGCAGGGTGGGCGGACGCAGGAGATTCAACGGCTGATAGGGCGCAGCCTGCGGGCGGTCTTCGATCTCGCGGTGCTCGGCGAGCGCTCGCTGCACGTTGATTGTGACGTCATTCAAGCGGACGGTGGAACGCGCACAGCGGCAATTACGGGTGGCTTTGTCGCCGCGTACGACGCGTGCCGCTGGCTGCGCACGCGAGGCATGATCGACAACTCGCCGGTAACCGACTTCGTCGCCGCGGTGTCAGTCGGCCTGCATCTCGGCAGACCGGTGCTCGACCTCGATTACGTCGAGGACGCCGGATGCGATACCGACATGAACGTGGTGATGACAGGCTCTGGCGGCTTCGTCGAAATCCAGGGCACTGCCGAGGGCACGCCTTTTTCCGCGCAGCAAATGGAGTTAATGGTGCAGCTTGCCGCGGGTGGCATTCGCTCTCTAGTGGCTGCGCAAAAGCACGCCCTCGAGTTGTGAGCCGACGCCTCGTAGTGGCGTCGGGCAACGTGGCGAAGGTACGTGAAATCGCGATGATGCTGCAGGGCTCGATCTGGCAAGTCGTGCCTCAAAGCGACTTCGGAGTCGATACTGCCGACGAGCCGCACGCGACCTTTGCCGGTAACGCCCTAGTCAAGGCGCATCACGCCGCAGCGTGTACGGGACTGCCGGCGCTCGCAGACGATTCCGGACTATGTGTCGACGCCCTGAATGGTGCGCCCGGTGTGCGTTCCGCGCGATTCGCGGGTGAAGCGGCGACCGATCAGGCCAACAACGAGGAGCTATTGCGGCGGCTTGCCGGCATCACGCAGCGTCGCGCACACTACACATGCGTTCTCATCGCCGTTCGCTCGGCTGACGATACAGAGCCAATCGTCGCCGCTGCGCACTGGCACGGCGAAATCGCACTGGCACCCCGGGGTAAGGGCGGATTCGGTTACGACCCATTGTTCTATCTACCAGAGCTAGGTGTCACGGCCGCGGAGCTCGATCCCGTGCACAAGAATCGCATCAGCCATCGCGGACTTGCGTTGCGCGCGTTGTCGCAGAGACTGGCTGCGTGGCAATGAACTCGACGATCGAGATCAAGCAGCGGCCGGCTGCGTTCGCGGATATCTCAAACTACCTGCGGCCAGGCAGCATCAACTTGCCCGCACTACCGCCGCTTGCGCTTTACGTGCATTACCCGTGGTGCGTGCGCAAGTGTCCATATTGCGATTTCAATTCGCATGAGGCCGGTCCGATAGGCGCTTTTGACCACGATTATCTGATCGCACTGCGCAGCGATCTAGAAGCCGCGCTGCCGCTCGTATGGGGCCGCCGCGTTGTCAGCGTCTTCATCGGCGGTGGAACGCCGAGCCTGATGAGCGCCGAAGCGCTGGACCGTTTGCTGTCGGACATTCGCGCGTTGCTTCCCCTTGCGCCCGACTGCGAGATCACGCTCGAGGCTAATCCCGGCACGTTCGAAGCGGAACGCTTCGCTTCATACCGTGCATCGGGAGTTAATCGGCTGTCGATCGGCATCCAGTCTTTCGATGAAGGCAAGCTGAGGGCGCTCGGGCGCATTCACGATCGGGCGCATGCGTTCGGCGCGATTGAGATTGCGAAGCGACACTTTGACAACTTCAACCTCGACCTGATGTACGCGCTGCCTGCTCAATCGCTGGCCGAGCTGCAGGACGACGTCGAACAAGCGATCGCTTTCGCGCCGCCGCACCTTTCGTTGTATCAACTGACACTGGAGCCGAACACGGTGTTTGCCAAATATCCGCCCGCGCTCCCCGATGAAGACAAATCAGCTGCGATGCAGGAGTGGCTCGAGGCGCGAACCGTGGAGGCGGGTTACGGCCGCTATGAAGTGTCGGCGTACGCAAGGCCGGGGCGCGAATGCCGGCATAACGTGAACTATTGGACTTTCGGCGACTATCTGGGGGTCGGCGCTGGAGCGCACAGCAAGATTTCGTTTCCACATCGCGTGGTTCGCCAGGTGCGCTTTCGTCAACCTGCGTCCTATCTCAAACATGCCTCTATGGGCGACTTCATCGCCGAAAGCCACGAAGTCGGACGCAACGATCTGCCGTTCGAATTCATGTTGAACGCGTTGCGCCTCACCGAAGGAGTGTCGAGCAATTCCTTTTTCGAGACGACGGGCTTATCGCTCAGCTCCATTGAGCAGGAATTGAACGAGGCTGAGCGGCGAGGCCTGCTTGTACGCGACCACTCAAAGCTGCGCCCGACTGACTTGGGACTACGCTTTTTATCGGACTTGCAGTCCTTGTTCGTTCGAACGAGCGCGGGAAATTCGTCGCCCTAGCGCCGTGCGGGCTGCCACCCAGTTAGGGGCATACTGCACTATCTTGGGGCATTCGGCGAGACTCATTTGGCGGCGAGCGGTAAAACGACTGTGTTAAACGCTTGATGCACAACGCTAGTGCAGGCCAGAAGTGCTGCTGCCGTTTTTGGCACACTTAGTGCGATGCGATGCACACACCTTTTGTTTTAACGGCTAGGGGAGACTTTGAATGGCGACGGCCAAAGACGTGATGAAAACAATAAAAGACAACGAAGTGTTGTTTGTTGACCTTCGGTTCACTGATACCAAGGGCAAGGAGCAGCACGTATCGGTGCCGACCAAAGCATTCGAGGACGACAAGTTCGAGCTTGGACATGCGTTCGACGGCTCTTCAATTGCCGGTTGGAAAGGCATCGAAGCGTCGGACATGTTGCTTATGCCAGATCCGGACACCGCGCGCATGGATCCGTTTCGGGAAGAGAACACGTTGATTCTGACGTGCGACGTGATCGAGCCGTCGACCGGCAAAGGGTACGACCGTGATCCGCGGTCGCTCGCCAAGCGTGCTGAGGCGTATCTCAAATCAACCGGTGTTGGCGATGTGGCCTACTTCGGTCCTGAGCCCGAGTTCTTCATCTTCGATGCGGTGACGTGGAGCGTCGACATGTCAGGTTCGATGGTGCGCATCAAGTCAGAAGAAGCGCCCTGGTCGACCGGCATTGACTACGAAGCGGGCAACCTCGCGCATCGGCCCGCGCTTAAGGGCGGCTACTTTCCAGTGCCGCCAACAGACTCGCTACAGGACATTCGCTCGGAGATGTGCCTATTGCTCGAGCAGCAGGGCGTCGAAGTGGAAGTCCATCATCATGAAGTCGCCGCACCGGGTCAATGTGAAATCGGCACCAAATTTACGACGCTGACCAAGCGCGCTGACTGGCTGCAGATTCTGAAATACACAGTCTGGAACGTTGCCGCCAGTTACGGCAAGACGGCCACCTTCATGCCGAAGCCGGTAGTGGGGGACAACGGTTCGGGCATGCACGTGCATCAGTCGATCTGGAACGGCAGCACGAATCTTTTTGCCGGCAACGGCTACGCGGGCTTGTCGGACTTCGCGCTGCACTACATCGGCGGCATCATCAAGCACGCACGCGCGCTGAACGCGATTACCAATCCGGGTACCAATTCGTA
>DATLMT010000068.1:0-4082 GCA_035537135.1 Burkholderiaceae bacterium
CTCAACGATGCACTCGGTCATCGCGTTGGCGACGCACTTCTGCGCGCCACCGCTGCGCGCCTGGTCGATACCGTGCGCACTTCCGATCTGGTCGCGCGCACAGGTGCCGATGAGTTTGCCGTCGTGCTCGGACGCCTGCGCCATGTCGACGACGCCCAACACGTGGCGGGCAAGCTCGCCGAATTGCTGGCCGAGCCATTTGAGATCGACGCCGAACAGGTCAATGTGAGCGTCAGCATCGGAGCGGCCATGTTTCCCAGCGACGGTGCGAGTCCCGAAATGCTGTTGCGCAATGCCGCTGCTGCGATGTCGTTTGCTAAATCGCGCGGCCGCGGCAACGTGCAGCTCTTTGAGCCGCGGATGAATGCCGAGGTCGTGCGCCGGTTGCAGATCGAAGCGGGACTGCGCCGCGCGCTCGAGTGCGGTGAGTTCGAGGCGTACTACCAGCCGCGGATCGATCTTAAGACTCGCAAAATGGTGGGCGCCGAAGCGCTGCTGCGCTGGCGCGACCCCCAGCACGGATTGCAGGAACCCGGCAGCTTTATTGCGGTGGCCGAAGACACTGGCCTGATCGTGCCAATCGGTGAGATCGTGTTGCGCGAAGCATGCAAGGCAGCGATGCAATGGACTGAGGCCGGTCTCGGCGAGCCGCTTGTCAGCGTCAACCTATCCCCGCGCGAATTTCGAGGCCGCTCTCTGCTGCCGATGGTGAGCCAGGCATTGATCGATTCCGGCCTTGACGCCGAACGTCTGCAAGTCGAGATCACAGAAGCGAGCTTGATGCGCGACGGCGCTAAAGCGGAGCAGGTGTTATCCGGCCTGCACGCCATGGGCGTCAAGATCGCGCTCGACAACTTCGGCACCGGCTATTCGAGCCTCAGCAATCTGCGCCGCTTTCCAGTCGACGTTATCAAGATCGACGGCCAGTTTGTGCGCGCCGGACCAAACGACCCGGCCGACTGCAAGATCGTCGCTGCGCTCACCAGCCTTGCACGCGGGCTTGGGCTGCATGTGGTCGCCGAGGGCGTGGAGACTCACGAGCAGCTTTCGTTCGTTACGGACTGCGGCTGCAATGAGGCGCAGGGATTTCTGCTAGGAAGGCCGCTGACTTCGGCGGGGTTTGTCGAGTTCGCGAAATCGCTGCGCAAATAAACGCGGTCGCAGCGAGGACGACTGCGACCGCGGCAAGCGCACAGTCTTAACTCTTGTTCGCTTTCTCGAACCGTTCTAGCTGTTCATTGCCGCGCTTGACCGCAGTGTCGAGCGCTTCTTTCGCACTCTTCTTTCCAGACCAAACGCCTTCAAGCTCCTCATCAACGATCGTACGGATCTGCACGAAGTTGCCGAGCCGAATTCCGCGCGATTTATCGGTCGTCTTACGGATCATCTGCGTGACGGCGACATCGGTGCCAGGATTCTGTTTGTAAAAGCCCGACTTATCCGTCATGTTGTAAGCCGCGGTCGTGATTGGCAAATAGCCGGTGCGCTGATGGCTCGCTGACTGCACCTCGGGCTTCGACAAGTAGTCGAAGAAGGCAGCAATGCCTTTGTATTCAGCAGGTTTCTTGCCTGACATTACCCACAAGCTGGCGCCGCCAATCACGGTGTTTTGCGGCGCGCCGACGACGTCCGGGTAGTACGGCAGCGTTGAGTGACCAGCTGCGAACTTCGAGTTCTTCTTGATATTGCCGTACATGGCCGACGAGCCGGTCATCATTGCGCACTCGCCCGAATAGAACACGGCATCGGCCGTGTTGCCTCGGCCTTTGTAGACGAACAATCCTTGCTTTGACATGTTGGCCAGGTTCTCAATGTGGCGCACGTGCAGCGGCGTGTTGAACGCAAGGCGTGTCCCCATGCCACCGAAACCGTTACGCAGCGTGGCGAACTCAGTGTTGTGCCAGGCAGAGAAGCTTTCTAGCTGCGTCCAACTTACCCAGCTCGTTGTAAATGGACACTTGTGGCCGGAAGCCTTCAACTTTGCAGCGGCGAGCACCACTTCGGGCCACGTCTTCGGCGGCGTTTCGGGATCCAGCCCGGCCGCTTTGAAAGAGTCCTTGTTGTAGTGGAACACCGTCGTCGAGCTGTTAAACGGCAAGCTCAGCATCTGACCGTTCGGTGCCGTGTAATAGCCGGCTACTGCAGGCACGTACACGCCAGGATCAAACTTGTAGCCTGCTTCTTTCATCAGATCGTGCACCGGCTTAATGGCACCCTTAGCCGCCATCATCGTCGCGGTGCCGACTTCGAAAACCTGCAGAATGTGCGGAGCGTTGCCCGCGCGGAAGGCAGCGATCGCGGCGGTCATCGACTCGTCGTAGCTGCCCTTGAACACCGGAACGACTTTGTATTCCTTCTGGCTTTCGTTGAATCCTTTGGCCTGATCATTGACCCACTCACCCAGTGCACCGCCCATCGAGTGCCACCATTGAATCTCGGTCTGCGCAGACGCGGGGTTCAGAAGGCCGATCGCTAAGCTCGAGGCAAGCGCGGCTGAAATCAGTGATCTGCGAAGCATGAAGTCTCCTGGATTGTTGTGATGTTGGCTTATAACGATAACGCGGCTGTTACGATAGCCTTGCCCAGCGTGTAGGGCAAAGAAGTTGTCTACGCACTTTCCCGAGCACGCATTTTCAGCATGCCTTCCGTTGCGGCCCGGCTGCCTCTTTATGCCAGCTTGACACGGCTCGATAAGCCGGTCGGCACGTTGCTTCTGCTGTGGCCGACGTTGACTGCGCTGTGGATCGCAAGTGCCGGCACACCGCCTCCGCTACTGATCGCGATCTTTATCGTCGGCACGTTCTTGATGCGCTCGGCGGGATGTGCCGTCAATGACGCCGCTGACGCACCCTATGACGCGCACGTGAAACGGACCGCAGACCGTGTCGTCGCGCGTGGCTTGGTCAGCCGCCGTGAGGCGATCGGGGTGGCAGTCACGCTTTCGGTGTGCGCAGCGCTGCTGTTGCCGTTTTTGAACAAGGCGGCGGTGCAGCTCGCGTTCGTGGCGGTCGTCATCGCTGCGACTTATCCGCTTGCAAAGCGGTTCATTCCGGTTCCGCAGCTCTATCTTGGAGTTGCGTTCTCGTTCGGCATTCCGATGGCATTTGCTGCAGTAGCGGGAACGGTGCCGGCGGTCGGCTGGCTGCTCATGCTCGCCAACGCATTCTGGGTTCTTGCGTACGACACCGAATATGCGATGGTCGACCGCGATGATGATCTGCAACTCGGCATCAAGTCGTCGGCTATTTTTTTTGGCCGATTGGACGTGATCGCGGTGATGGCGTCGTACCTTGCATATTTGTTGCTGCTGGTTATCGTGGGCCGCCTGATAAATGCCGAATGGCCATTTTTTACAGCATGTACAGTGGCTGCTGCAACGGCCGCATATCACTTGGTGCTGATTCGAACGCGCACTCGCGAAGGCTGCATGCGTGCATTCCGGCACAACAACTGGGTCGGCGTAGCAATGTTCGCAGGCACCGTTGCGCACTACGCGCTCGGATAAAACTCAGCTTCCGAGCTCATGTGCGCGCGCGGCGGCGGCCTGTACGGCGCGCGCGATCGCTTCAGCCACCTTATCGCGCTCAAGGCTTTCGAGCGCCGCCGCCGTAGTGCCACCCTTCGAAGTCACCTTCGCACGCAAAGCACTCGCCGATTCGTCAGATTGCAAAGCCAACTGTGCGGCGCCAGCAAAGGTCTGCAGCGTGAGCGCGCGTGCGTGGGCTTCACTGAAGCCCATTTCGCGTGCTACGGCTTGCATTGCTTCGATAAAGTAGAACACGTACGCCGGTCCGCTTCCGGAGAGCGCGGTGACGGCGTCGAGCATCGATTCATCATCGAGCCAAATCACGGTGCCCACTGCACGCAGGATTTCATCGGCGTGCTGTCTTTCGGCAGCGCTCACATCGGGCAGCGCAATCGCGGCACTTACGCCGGCGCGAATCAGCGCGGGCATGTTCGGCATCGCGCGCACAATCCTGCCGGTCGTCAGCCACTGTCCGATCGTTTGTGCACGCACTCCAGCCGCAATCGATAGCACTAGCGGCCGGGCCAAGTGCGGCTTGATAGCAGCAGTCGCTTCT
>DATLMT010000069.1:0-4753 GCA_035537135.1 Burkholderiaceae bacterium
GCAGATTCGTTCGAAGTGGCCGAATTCGTGCTTGCCGAGGCATTCGTGGTGGCGGCGGCGATTCTCGCCGTCGGTTTAGCGTTCGCATCGACGATGCGGCCGCACGCGCCCAGAGTGAAGCTATTACTCGCGCTGCTGCTGACCGCGCTGCTGTCGAAAACGCTCGCCAACGGGGTTGAGTTCGGCCCCGACCGCGCACTGGCTTGGATGACTCCCGGCGCCTACGGTGGAGTTGCTCTTGGTCTGCTTTCTTTGCTGGCGGCGAGCGCCGGGCCGCGCATCTGGTCGGCCCGTTTCGCCATGCTGGCGCTCATTGCGCTCGTGGTTGCCGTGAACCTCGTGCCTGAAAATCCGTACTACACGGACGCGATCAGCGCCTGGCGGCAAGGCAAGCTGCTGAACTTCAATGCCCTTGCGCAGTGGCTTTCGTTGCTGTGGCCATATGCGTTGGGCTGTGGTCTCGCGATGGCGATGTTGCCCGGCGCAGCGTCGCGGCGCGCTTCGACTGCATCTCTATAATTTGCAAATGTCCTATTACCAGCGTCATGTTTTTTTCTGTCTCAACGAGCGCGACGACGGCTCGGCGTGCTGCTCGCACCATAACGCTGCTGAAATGCAGAAGCACGCAAAGTCGCGCATCAAAGCGCTCGACCTGAACGGCGAGGGAAAAATAAGAATCAACAAGTCGGGCTGCCTGGATCGATGCCAGGAAGGTCCGTGCGTCGTCGTTTACCCCGAAGGTGTCTGGTACACGTATGTCGATGCGCACGATATCGACGAGATCGTCGACCGCCATCTTGTCAAAGGTGAAATCGTCGACCGCCTTCGCATCTAGCTGACAACCAAACGTCAAACGGATGCCAGCGTCCATCGAGAAGCTGCTGGTTGATGGTCCGCGCGGCAACATCGAATTAGCGCTCGACTGGCCGGCAAATGTGCCCCACGGTATCGCGTTCGTCGGTCATCCGCATCCGCTTTTCGGTGGCACCCTCGATAACAAGGTCGTCGCCACCATCGCTCGCACCTTTGCCGGCCTCGGTTGGTTAACAGTGCGCCTCAACTTTCGAGGTGTCGGCCGCTCTGACGGTACGCACGACGAGGGGCGCGGCGAAACTGAAGATTTCCTGCACTTGGTCGACATGGTGCCGACGCTACCCACGATCGCTTCGAAGATTCCCGGGCCATTGCCTATCGCGCTCGCCGGCTTTTCGTTCGGCACTTTCGTCGCAGCGAAAGTCGCGCACACCCTCGCTGCATCAAATTGCGCGATCAAATACGTAGTGCTGATCGGTGCCGCCGCTGGAAAATGGCCGATGCCCGACGTGGTGCGCGAAGCGCTCGTCATTCACGGCGAGCTTGATGAAACGATCCCGCTTGCTAGCGTTCTGGACTGGGCACGCCCGCAGGACTTGCCGATCGTCGTGATTCCGGGTGCAGATCACTTCTTTCACCGTCGCCTGGGTTTGCTAAAGCGCCTGATAAGTGCGCATATTCTCGGCATGCCCGCAATTGACGCAGCCTCGCAAAGTGATTAAAAGTATTTGAATGGATGGCACCACCGTCTATTCAAAGACACCGCACGGCATTGCTGAGATTTCGCTGCGCCAAGCACAGCTTTCGAACACTGCACGCCGTGCGTTGATCATGATCGACGGCAAACGAACGGTCGATGAACTATCGATTCTCGGCAAGCAGGGTGACATAGAGAACGCCATTATTAGCCTTGAAAGCGGGGGCTTGATTCAGCGTGTGGCCTATCAAAGTGCGATTGATGTGCCAACCTTGAACGGTCGCGATAGTGATACCGGCGTGTCAACGTTTGGCGGGCCGACGACGAGCACCGGAGTTGACGAACGCGAGAACCCCATCACGCTGGACGAAGTCAAACGGCGTGCCGTCAAGGGACTGTACGACCGGCTGGGCCCCAGTTCGGACTCGCTGGCAATCCTGATCGAAGAGTGCCGCACGATCGAGGAGTTTCGCGGTTGCGTGCGGCAGGCTGAGCGGATGATTTCAAACGCGCTCGGTTCGGCGGCCGCGCAAGACTATCTGAAAGGGTTGCGCCGGCGCAGCTAGACTGTGTCGAATGCCCACGCGACGCGTGAACCGCAGCATGGCTTTGCGTTCCAATCTCAGCCCCAACTGCATTTCGTTAACTTGCCTATCTGGACCAAATTGCGCCACGCCATTGCGCTTTTCGTAATTGCTCTTTCGTGTGCATCGCATGTTGCCGCGCAACCCGCACCGATGCTGGCGGCGCGTTCATGGATTCTTGTCGACGGCACCAGCGGCGCGCGGTTAGCTGCGTTTGAACCGGCAGCGCGCCTCGAGCCGGCATCACTGACCAAGTTGATGACGGCGTACGTGGTGTTTTCCGCTCTGAGTGAGAATCGCATAGCACTTACCGATAGCGTCACCGTTTCACCCGCAGCTTTCGCTACACCGGGCAAGCTCGGGGCGCGTATGTATCTGGAGCCGGGACGCTCGGTCAGCGTCGATCAATTGTTGCGCGGCATGCTGACCATTTCCGCTAACGATGCCGCAGTCGCGTTGGCCGAGCACAGCGCGGGCACCGTCGACGCGTTTGTCGACCGAATGAACGCCGAGGTGCGCCGGCTCGGCATGGCGAACACGCACTTTGCAAATCCCACCGGGCTATCCGACGCACAAAATTATTCGAGCGCGGAAGATATGGCGATCCTTGCAAGGCGGCTGCTGGCGGATTTTCCGCAGCACGCTGCGCTGTTCGCTCAGCGCGAATTTGCCTACAACAACGTGTCGCAGGCGAATCGCAATCGGCTGCTGTGGACCGATTCGAATGTCGACGGCATGAAGACCGGGCAGCTGTCTGCCGCCGGATGGTCGATCGTCGCGACTACCGCGCGTGCGCAGGGCGAAGGCGAGCGTTCATTTCAGCGGCGCTTGGTTGCAGTCGTGCTTGGAGCGCCGAGCGATGCCGCGCGCACGCAGGAGACCTTGCGGCTGATCAATCATGGGTATGCTGCTTTTGATACGGTCCAGTTGTATCGCAGCGGCGAAGTGCTCGCCACGCCGGCGATCTGGAAAGGCGATCGCGGCCTCGTGCCGGTGGGCGTCGACCGCGACGTTTATGTCACGGTGGCTTCCAGCGAGCTACGTGCGCTAGGACGCGACGCGCTGAAGTCATCGATCGAGCGGCCGGATCCGCTGGTAGCTCCACTGCAACGCGGCGAAGCGGTGGGTCGCATGATGATCAGTGCTGGCGGACGGCAAGTTGCCGAGGTACCGGTGGTCGCGCTGGAGCGCGTCGAAACAGGCGGGTTGCTGCGCCGCGCGTACGATGCCGTCGTTCTGTGGTGGAGGAAACGAAGTGTCTGAATTACAAGACCACGGGGCGGCGCAATTGAAGCAGGATAGTTGGCAGCACGCCAGCTGCTATTTGAATGGCGAGTGGACCGCACTAGTCGATGCAAAAGTATCGGTGCTTGACCGCGGTTTCATCTTTGGCGACGGCGTGTATGAGGTGATTGCTGTGGACACCGTCGACTATGACGGTATGCGCACACGCGCACCGTTTCGCGCACACGCTCACTTCGCGCGACTGCAGCGCAGTCTGGATGCAATTCGCATCGAGAACCCGCTTCCGCTGCGGCAATGGCTCGATCTAACCGCAGAGGTGATTGAGCGCCACCCATGGCCGCGCCAGCTGGTCTACGTTCAGGTCACGCGCGGCGTGGCGAAGCGCGACCATCCGTTTCCGGTGGGAGTGGCGCCGACGGTGTTCGTCAGCACCTCGCCGTGGCCAACGATTCCGGTCGAGCAGATCGAGCGCGGAGTCGCTGCCGTCACCCACCGCGACGAACGCTGGCTGCATTGCGACATCAAGAGCACGTCACTGCTGGGAAATGTTTTGATGAAGCAGTACGCGATCGACAACGGTGCAAGTGAAACAGTGATGTTGCGCGACGGATTTCTGACCGAGGGGTCGAGCACCAATATCAGCGTGATCAAGGACGGTGTCATCAACACGCCGCCGAAAACCGTGCAGCTGCTGCCCGGCATCACGGTTGACGGCATTGCTCAGATCGCGCAACAGCATGGTGTCAAGGTCGACGTGCGGCCCGTCGCCGGAGGCGAGCTGGCGACCGCTGACGAAGTCTGGCTTAGCTCTTCGGGCCGCGAGCTGCTCGCCATCGTGTCGATCGACGGCGCAAGCATTGGGACAGGCAAACCCGGCCCCATGTATCGCAAAATGCATACGTGGTTTCAACAGGCCAAGGTCGAAGACGCGCGGGCTTGGAGTGCCCAACGAGGCGCGCGTCCTGTCGAGTCACGTGCTGGCGAACGTATCGCATGAGCGATGAACCCAAACCATCGGACTTGACGCCGCGGCCGCCCGGGCTAACGTTTCCGACGGACTTTCCGATCAAGGTGATGGGCCGCCGGGTGGACGAGTTCGCACAGGCGATCGTCGAGGTTGTGCACGCGCACGCGCCTGATTTCGATCCAAGCACGCTCGAGATGCGGACTTCGAAGGACGGCAATTACCTGTCTGTTACCGCCACGATTCGCGCAACGTCGCGCGAGCAACTCGACGATCTTTATAGAGCGCTGACGAGCCATCCGCTGGTTAAGGTGGTGTTGTAGGGATGATCGTCCGGAACCTCGGGCGCGCCGATTACGTTGGCACCTGGCAGGCCATGCGGCAGTTCAACGCCGAGCGCAATGCCGGCACCGATGACGAGCTCTGGCTGGTTGAGCACCCCGCTGTTTT
>DATLMT010000070.1:0-12899 GCA_035537135.1 Burkholderiaceae bacterium
GCCACTGTGGCCGCCGCCATTGCGCGCGCGCAACAGCGGCGCGGCGCCACCAATCAATGAATCCTGCCAAGCGTCGAGCTATCTACGAAACATTTCGGGCGCGGAATCCAAATCCGACGACCGAGCTGCTTTACACGACTCCGTTCGAGCTGCTGGTCGCGGTGGTGCTGTCCGCGCAGGCCACTGACAAAGGCGTCAATGCCGCGACGCGCATTCTGTTCAAGATCGCAAACACACCGCGAGCGCTGCTCAAGCTCGGCGAAGAAAAGCTTTCCGGCTATATCCATTCGACTGGGTTTTATCGAGCGAAAGCCCGCAGTGTCATTGGACTGTCGCAGGCGCTGGTGGATCAACACGGTGGCGAAGTCCCTCGCAACCGCGAAGCGCTCGAGGCGCTTCCGGGCGTCGGGCGCAAGACAGCCAACGTCGTGCTGAACACAGTGTTCGGTGAGCCCACCATCGCAGTCGATACGCACGTGTTTCGGGTGGCGAATCGAACCAATCTAGCGCCCGGCGATGACCCAGAGGAAGTCGAGCGGCGCCTGTTGAAATTCACGCCGGACGAGTTCAAGACCCATGCTCATCATTGGCTGATACTGCACGGCCGCTACACGTGCAAAGCGCGCCTGCCGGAATGCTGGCGGTGCCCGATCGCTCAATGGTGTGAGTACCGGCACAAAACACCGGACCCTCGGGCGACTTAGCGCATCTATCGCTTCTGATTACTCAGCGGCCCCGATAACGCAGAAAGATAAGCCGACACATTGCGAATGTCGTCGCGTGTCAGTGGCTTGGCTATTCCGTTCATGATCGGATTCTGACGCGCGCCACTCTTGTAATCGCGCAGCACCTTTTCAAGATAGTCCTGATACTGACCGGCGAGCTTTGGGTAGGTGGGATCGATCCCCGTGACGAAATCCTTACCGTGACACGCCGCGCACTGCTGCTGCGCCAATTCTCCGCCCTTCTTTGCGTCCTGGGCGGCCACCGAAGTCGCAACCATCGTTGCCAGCCCTGCAATCAGCCCGCGTCTCAGCTTCCAACTTTTTCCGCGCGCGCTCATTTTGCGACGGCGACAACCGCGGTGTCGCCGCGCGCCGCATAGTACGCAGCAACTGCTGCGATCTGCTGATCAGTCAACCCTTTCGCCACCGCCATCATCGACGGGTGATTACGCTGCCCCTGGCGGTACGCCTTTAGCGCTGCCTCGAGATACTGCTGATTCTGGCCGCCGATCTTCGGCACGCGAAACACGTAAGGAAACGAAGCCTGATAACCGGGGATCGAATGACAGCCAATGCACATTGACACGGGCACTTCCGCGTCACTCTGACTCGACGCTGCTGCGGATTTTCTCTCCTGCGTCGCCGCAGGCTGCGCAACTACCACTGCAAGAGCCGATAACAACAATGAAAGAAGCTTCATTCCGTGTCAGTGATTGATTGTGTGCAAAACAGCGGAGGATTGTAGCGGAGCAAGTTCCCATCGACCAAGTGATGTAAGCACGATGGGTATACTCGATCGAACGCTAACGTTTCTCTTTACCGATGCAGCGCTTTGAGGGGTCCGACACCTACGTCGCGACCGATGATCTAAAACTAGCCGTCAACGCCGCACTGATTTTGCAGCGCCCGCTGCTGATCAAGGGCGAACCCGGCACCGGCAAAACGATGCTGGCCGAAGAAGTGGCACGTGCACTCGGCATGCCGCTGCTGGCGTGGCATATTAAATCGACTACCAAGGCGCAGCAGGGTCTGTATGAGTACGACGCGGTATCGCGCCTGCGCGACTCGCAGCTGGGCGATGCGCGCGTGCAGGACATTCAGAACTACATCGTCAAGGGCGTGCTGTGGCAGTCGTTCGAGGCAGAACAGCAAACGGTTTTGCTGATCGACGAGATCGACAAGGCTGACATCGAGTTTCCGAATGATCTGCTGCGGGAGCTCGATCGGATGGAATTTTTCGTATACGAAACGCGACAGACCGTACAAGCGAAGCATCGGCCGCTGGTAGTCATCACGTCGAATAACGAAAAGGAATTGCCCGACGCGTTTCTTCGGCGCTGCTTTTTTCATTACATCAAGTTTCCCGATAAAGACACGATGCAGTCGATAGTCGACGTGCATTTTCCGAAGTTGCGAAAGGATTTGCTGCAGCAAGCGCTTTCGGTTTTCTTCGGAACGCGCGATCTGCCGGGCCTGAAAAAGAAGCCGTCGACATCAGAACTGCTCGATTGGCTGAAGTTGCTGGTCGCCGAGCAGATTCCAGCCGATGCGCTGCGCTCTAAGGACGAAAAACTAGTGGTGCCACCGCTGGCCGGTGCGCTGCTGAAGAACGAGCAGGACATGCACTTGTTCGAGCGGCTCGTGTTCATGGCGCGCCAGAATCGATGATTTCGGTGGCGCCCGCCGTGCTGGAAGGCCGCGGCGTTCGCCTTGAACCAATGACACCCGCCCACAGCGACGGCCTGAAAAAGGCGGCCGCCGACGGCGAATTGTGGAAGCTTTGGTTCACATCGGTGCCTGAACCAGCGCAAACCGGCGAGTACATCGATGCAGCGCTTCGAGGCCAGGGTGGCGGCGATATGCTGCCTTGGGTAGTACGCGACCTTGCCACCGATGCGGTTGTCGGCAGTACGCGCTATCACGACATCGTGCCCGCCGCCGACCGCGTCGAAATTGGCTACACCTGGTACGCGCAACGCAGCCAGAAGACGCACATCAACACGGCATGCAAGCTTTTGTTGCTGACGCATGCATTCGACGCGCTGCAGTGTGCGGTTGTCGGCCTGCGCACTGATAACTTCAATCTCGTGTCGCAGCGCGCGATCGAGGCGCTGGGCGCAAAGAAAGACGGTGTCATTCGCCATCATCATCCGCGGCGCGATGGGACCGTGCGTGACACCGTGATCTACAGCATCCTGGCATCTGAGTGGCCCGATGTTAGGCGCCATCTGGAGTTACGATTGGGGCGTCACGGTCGCTAACCCATGCTGATCGACTTCTTTTTTCATCTGCGGCAGTCGAAGCTCAAGGTCTCGATCAATGAGCTGCTGACATTGCTCGACGCATTGAAGAACGACGTCATCGGGCCCAAAAGCCCGCAGGGCGCCTCTTCGATCCTCAACGACTTTTACTACCTGTCGCGCTCAGCACTGGTCAAGGACGAAACGCAGTTCGATCGCTTCGATCGTGCGTTCGGCGAATATTTTCACGGCGTGCAGAGCGCGATCGACTTCACGAAGGAGATTCCGGACGATTGGTTCAAGCAGATGCTCGAGCGCACCTTTTCGCCGGAAGAGATCGCGAAGCTCGAAAAGCTCGGCTGGGACAAGCTGATGGACGAGTTCCGCAAGCGCCTCGAAGAGCAGGATGACGCGCACCACGGCGGCAGCAAATGGATCGGCTCCGGCGGCACGTCACCGTTTGGCCACGGCGGCGCGCATCCGGAAGGCATTCGCGTCGGCGGCGCTTCCAAGGGCGGCAAGTCAGCCGTCAAGGTATGGGAGATGCGCGGCTTTCGCGATTACGACGACTCGATCGAGATCGGCACGCGCAACATCAAAGTAGCACTCAGACGACTGCGGCGTTTCGCCCGTGAAGGTGCCGAGCTCGAACTCGACATGCACGACACGATCGAGTCAACTGCAAAGAATGCCGGATGGCTCGATCTGAAGCTCGTGCCGGAGCGACACAACACCGTCAAGGTGCTGATGCTCCTCGACGTCGGCGGCACGATGGACGAGCACATCAAGCGCACTGAAGAGCTGTTCAGCGCCGCGAAGAGCGAGTTCAAACACCTCGAGTTCTACTACTTCCACAACTGCGTCTATGAATTCCTCTGGCGCAACAATCGCCGCCGCTACACCGAGCGTCACGCCACGTGGGACGTGCTGCGCAAGTATCCGCACGACTGGAAACTAATCTTTGTCGGAGACGCGACGATGAGCCCGTATGAAGTGTTGCAACCGGGAGGCTCGGTTGAGTACAACAACGATGAAGCTGGCGCCGTGTGGCTGCAAAGGCTGTTTTCAACGTTTCCGAAATCGGTGTGGCTGAACCCGGAGCCGGAACAACTGTGGCAATACCGTCAGTCGATATCGGTCATCAGGCAGATAGCGGGCGGCAAAATGTTTCCGATGACCCTTGATGGGTTGACGCGCGCAATGCGGCAGTTAAGCAAATAGATACTCGTCGGAAGTGCCGGCGAGAGCTGACGCTGATCATCGTCGCGGCAACCCCAGCCGAATCGGTCCTTTAATGTTCAACTTGAAGTCTGCGAGCTCGCCGCGCTGTCGAATCTCGAGACGGCCGCAACTCGCAAGTTGCACAGCAATGTTGCGCACATGCGGCATCAAAGGTCGCCAGCGGCTTGGTGCCAATTCGCGTGCAACCTCAGAGGGACAAATCGTCGCACCCTCGGAGCGCGCGCGCAGAAGCCGGAAAATTGTTTCGATTGTCCGATCGTCGTGATCGGCGATCATGCCTACATCGTAAACGGTGGCGCCGCCTTCAACACTTCATCCATCGTCGTCAAGCCATTAGCAATTTTCTGCGCGCCCGAAAGCCGCAGCGATTTCAAACCGTCGCGCGCGGCCTGACTGCGCAGTGTGACGATATCGCTCTCCTTGGCCACCAACGCACGCATTGCATCGGTCATCACCAGCATTTCGATCAGACCTGTACGCCGCATGTAGCCGGTGTTGCGGCATTCAAGACAGCCGACCGGCTTGTACACCTTATCGGGGATATTCGAGCGCCACGGATTGACGAGCTCTTTCCATAGCGCGGGATCGATCGGCTCGCCCAGCGCCTTGCAATGCGGGCACAGCGTGCGGATCAGGCGCTGCGCAAGAATGCCGACCAGTGTTGCGTTGACCAGATAATTCGGCACACCTAGCTCAAGCAAGCGCGCGACTGATGATGCCGCATCGTTGGTGTGCAGCGTCGAAAACACAAGATGGCCCGTGAGTGCCGCCTGCACGGCCATGTCGGCGGTTTCCTTGTCTCGGATCTCTCCGACCATGATGATGTCGGGGTCCTGCCGCATCAATGCGCGTAAACCATCGGCGAAACCGAGATCGATGCCGTGTTGCACCTGCATCTGGTTCAGCGCCGGATCGACCATCTCGATCGGATCTTCGACGGTGCTGACGTTGACTTCGTCGGTCGCGAGCTGCTTTAGCGTCGAATACAACGTCGTTGTCTTACCGGATCCGGTTGGCCCGGTCACCAACACGATGCCGGACGGCCGGTGAATCCAGCCCTCCCACAACTTGGCCTCCTCGTTCGCGAAGCCGAGTTCGGCGTAGCTGCGCACGACCACTTCGGGATCGAAGATGCGCATCACAAGTTTTTCGCCGAATGCCGTAGGCAGCGTCGATAAGCGAATCTCCACTTCACGGCCGGCGTTGGGGCCGGTCGAAACCTTGGTCTTGATGCGTCCGTCTTGCGGGCGGCGCTTCTCCACCACGTCCATGCGACCGAGCAGCTTGATGCGGCTGGTCATTGCGCCCATTACTCCGGCGGGCACCTGATAGACCTGATGCAGCACGCCATCGATGCGAAAGCGCGCAACGCCAAACTCGCGACGCGGCTCCAGATGAATGTCGCTAGCGCGCTGATCGAACGCGTATTGCAGCAGCCAGTCGACAATGTGAATGACGTGCGCATCGTTGGCTTCGACCTTACCGCCGAGCTCCACCAGCTGTTCGAAGCTCGACACCAGGGCTGTGCTTCCGGTTTTAGCCGCGCCGCGCACCTGTTGCGCAAGCTTGAAGAACTCGGTCGTATAACGAGCGACGTCGAGCGGATTGGCGACCACGCGCAACACCGACTTCTTGGTGATCTGCTCGATTTCCCGATCCCAGCCAGTCAAGAACGGCTCGCTGGTCGCGATCGTCACTTCATTGGCGCCCATCGCGACCGGCAGAATCGAATACGTCGTCGCATACGAAGACGACATCACGTCAACCACGCGCGTGAAGTCGACCTTCAGCGGATCGATATGAAAGTACGGCAGCGCGGCTTTCTCGGCGATCCAGCGCGTCAGCGTCTCAAGATCCAGCAGCTGGTGATCAGCCTGCGGCGAGCGGTAGTTCATCTCGGCCAGCACCACCAGTGGGTGGCCCGAGCGTGCGCTGCCACCGGTGATCTTGAAGCGCTCAGCGTCGGCGGCAGACAGCAGGCCGTCGGCAACCAATTGCTTGATTACAAAACTGCTGTTGACACGCCCGGGCGGGGCTTGCACCGCTTGCACGCGTGCTTTCTGGCGCGGAGACGTCGTATTTTTAAGCACCGCCGCGCCGTCCCTCGGCAGTGCGCTCATGCCGGCTGCGATGCCTCGTAGCGCTTGGCCATCGACTTCGCGCGATCAGGCACGTTCTCGAAATCGGCAACGACCGCATCGACCGCGCGCTTGGTCAAGGGCACGCTTTCGAGCGGCTCGATGTACTTGCGCGCCAGATATGACTTCAACATGTCAGCCGACATTACGTGCGCTTTTTGATCATGCTCGCTGGCAAACAGGAACAGCGTGCGCAGCGGGCTCATCCAACGCAGCTTCGCGCGCGAAAATTCCATGCCGTTCCACAGCTTGAACCAATTGCCCCGCTGCCAGCGTCCTATTTCTTCCTGCACGCGCGCATCTTCGACCGGATCGAGCCGCCCGATGTCGGTGACAGGATCGGGCATCTGAATGTCCGCCTGGTGTTCGGCGGCGGCACGCATGATGACGTTGGTAGGTACCTTGATGCCACCCGGCACCGTCGTTACGGGGAACACGCCCGAGAGCTGCATGCCATCGATCTTGGCGCGTAGCTCGGAAGCAAGCAGGCTCGATTTAATGTAGGTTGCCTGATCGACCGGCTTGACCGCCATCGCGTGTGATTCCATCAGCTGCGTGAAGAACAATTCGCGGTCGCGCTCAGGTGCGTTGATCAGTCCCAGGCCGTCTCGCAGAACGCGCACCATTCCCGGAATCAGCTTGACCAGCTTGCTGCGATCTTCGGTGCTCGCTTTCGGCTGCACCGACCACACCAGTTCGTGAATGACATCGCGAAAGGCTTTCGCAAAGCCGGGCGTTTTTTCCTGCCGCACTGTCGCCGCAACCAGCACCTTGACCCACGCCCCGAGCAAGAATTCCTTGATGTAGGGCTCGAGGTCGACGCGCTCGAACGCACGTCGAACTTGAATCGTCGTGTTGATCGTCAAAATCTCGTGCTTTTCGGCCGCCTCGAGTGCCTTCTTCGCGCGCGACACCGGATCATTTTCTTCGGGCGCGATATCCGAAACGAATTTATCGAACTCGGTATACAGCCGGTCGAAGACGCCAAGATCGGTTTCAAAATGCTTCAGGATCTCGGTGATGACGCGATCGACTTCCTTCATGTAGCGCTGGTTATCGTCGCCGTACGGCTCCCACCCGGCCGACGTACCCGCAATGCGATCGATCAGCTTGCGCGCCGGGTGCGCGCTTGACGCGAAAAACGCCGCGTCCAGAAGCGCCGACTTCAGCACCGGGAACTGCAAGCGCGAGATACGCGCCTTGATCTCCGACGGCACCTGCTTGTCTTGCATCACGTGATCGAACAGCATGCCCACCAGCTCGATCGTCAGCTTGTCGACGACGCGGGTCGACTTCGAGATCAGCTCGTCCCGCATCGAGCTGACCGATTCGGTCGGAAGCGCAAAATCTCCACCTGGCCCAAGCTCCTGCAGGTTCATCTGCTGGAACTCGCCGATCGATTGCAGCAACTGCTGCGGCGCCGGGCCGTGCGAGGGCAAGTGCGGAAGGCGCGAGCCGCGCGCGTTGGCTTGCAGGCGCGTTAGTAATCCGCCGAGCAGCATGTTCGGCTCGTCTGGCCCCTGCGCCCCCTGCCCGCGAGACTGACCGGCAGAAGCGCCGTGGGGTCCGCCGGCTTCTGCGAGCATGCCGGCGGAATTTGACGCACTCGCAGCGGCATTCGACTGCGCTTTTCCGCCCTGCGCTTGATCTTGCCACGGCGTTGCTGACTTGGGTGCGGCGCGCGTTCTTCGAATTGCGCGGACGTCGACACCGTGGTTGGTGTAGTGATCAAGCAATTGTCTGACTATGCGCGCCAATTCTTCACCGAACGGCTTTTCGTAGACCGTCAGGAAAAACTCCCACGCCTCTTTATGCAAGTCGGTGTCTTCGGCGGCACGCAGCAAGGCGCGCACATAGACCGCAGGACCGAGCGGGTTCTCTGAATTGCGAATCGTGGTGCGGCCAAGCAAAAACGCAACTGTCAGGTTTAGATCGCGCATTAGTTGCTCGGCATAACCTGCGACCTTGCTGGCATGCCGCTCGACGACGGTGTTGCTTTCGACCGAAATCGAATCGACCAGTGACAGCGTCTCAGCATCAAGCGAGCCGGCTGGCGCCTGCACGCGTCCTACCGTGATTTCCTGAAAATACTGGTCCTGCGTTTCCTGTAGGCGGGCCATGAAGGTGTGATGCAAATCGTCGAGCTTGGCAGCGAGATGCCGCTGTACGAGCGGCGAACCGACGTCAAAATCCCATTTGCCCGACAACTCATCCAGAATCGTCTTCGACAACTCCGGAAACGCAGCGCCCATCAATTCATTGGAGATCGCCATGCCCGACTTCAGCAGCGCCGAGGCTTGGGCCGCTGTTACGAAGGGCACGTCACTGTTCGCGCGCGACGAGTCGGAAGCCGGAGGAAACTCCATGCGATCTCGGATCTTGACCTAAATTTTTAGCCAGCGCCGCGTTCAGCGGCTTCGACACTATAGACGCCGGACTCTATCGAGCCACCATTGGGTGTCAAGCAAGTTTAAGCAGTTACTGACGTCAAAACATCCCTAAATTGAAGGCATTAGGCGCGCTTTCGCAACGCTTCTATATGACAAAACGGGGCCCGAATGTATTGGCTCGCCGCAAACCTGCGACCCAGCTACGCGCCTTTAGCTTCCAACGGACCTCGAGCTCGCGGGCGCGGCGCTCCAGCGCGGAAAACGGCACGTTCAGGGGAGGACCGACGACGGCAAGAACCACCCGGTTGCCGGCATCGACTTCGGGCAACGCCAGCACGCGGTCGTCGAACGCAGATGCTATCGCTGCGAAGCTCGGATCAAACTTTGAGCCAAACAAGTTGAATGAAGCAACACCAGGCGCTCTGAGTGAGCTGCGACACGCGCGGTAAAACGCGCGATCGTCGTACACGGGACCACGCGCGGCCGCATCGTAAAGATCAACCTGTAGCCAGTCGGCGCACGCGCGTTGCCGCGGATGACTGATGAATTCGCGCGCGTCCGCGTTAACAACGGTCAGACGTGCGTCGTCGGGGGGCAGACAAAACGAGGCGCGCGCAGCATCAATGACATTGGTGCTCAGCTCGACCACGGCGATTCTGGCGCTCGACACCTGGCGCCAGCAGAACTTGGTCAACGCTGCCGCACCAAGACCGAGTTGAACGATGCGCCGCGGCTCCGGCAGAAACAGACCTACGGCCATCATCAACCGCTGGTATTCAAGCTCGAGATCGAACGGACGCGCGATGCGCATGCCGCCTTGAATCCACTCAGTGCCGAAGTGCAGATAGCGGATGCCTTCTTCTTCGGACAGCGTGACAGGCGATTCTCTGCGGCGACGCGGCACTAAGCGGGAGCGCCTTCGGCCTGCAGGTCATGCATCATGCTACCCACTACGCGCTCGAACAGCGGTGCGCTCTCGGACGTCTTGATACGTCCGGCCCTGACGTAGCTGCGCAGGATCGCCGGCGCCAGGCTGTGCGCCTTGCCGGTCTCAGCCGATGTGAACAAATAGAAATTGCGCCGCGGGCTGATCCAGCGCAGGCGGACGCGCTCGTTTTGTTCTCCGGTCCACAAATCAAACCACGTGCCGCGCTGCCAACTGTCGATCATCTGGTCGATGCCGTCGTCGGAGAGCTTTTCTAACGGGATCATTTCTTCCGGCTGCACCGTCAATGGCGCTTCCATCAAGTTGACTTCGGCGTGATTGGCGGCAACCGCACTGCGTACCACTTCGGGCGTAATCGTCAGTGGCTGGTCGGGCTCGTTGTCGACCACCGGCGGTGGCTCGACAATCTTAACTTCGTCGAGCTTGCGCTTGAACGCGGCAGGATCGAGCGGTGCGCCGGTGCCGTAGGCCACCTCAAGCGCCTTAACCGCCTGCGCGTGCGACGCCATCAAATTGGAGAAAAACTCGGATGCTTGGGGGCCGGAAAACTCGATCAGCTGCAAGCCCTCACGTACCGTGCTTAGTACAGCCGGTATCGTCTTGACAAGCCGTTTGCGATCCTCCGGGTTGATCTTTGGCTGTACGCTCCAGACCAGATCCGGTACGACATCACGGAACTTCTTCGCAAATGACGGTTGCGTGCGCTCGCGCAAGGTTGCAGCGACCATCACCTTGACCCAGCTTTCGAGCAGAAAGTCCCGCAGATACGACTCGATCTGCACGCCGTCGAACGCCTTGCGAATGCCGATCGCAGCGTTAATAGCCATCACCTCGCGCGTTTCGGCTTCTTCCAGCGCGCGTTTGGCGCGTAGCACCGGATCGTCGTCGCGCACGCGCTCTTCGGCCAAATATTTCTCGAACTCACCAAGCGCCTTTTCGAAAATCGGAGGGCCTTCATTGATGGCAACGACGATCGTGTTGACCGCCTTGTTCACTTCGGAGAGATAGCGAACATTGTCTTCACCCTCAGGCCGCCACCCGATACCGGTGCTGGCGATACGATCCATCAGGCGTCGCGCCGGCTGCACCGGAGAAACGAACAGATCCGAATCGGCCAGTGCAATCTTCATGATCGGAAATTGCAGGCGCGATATCGCCGTCTTGATCTCCGCAGGCAAATGCTTGTCCTGGTGAATGCGGTCGAACAGCATGCCGACCAGCTCGATCGTCAACTTGTCGATCTGCTTGGTGGCCTTCTCGGCCACGTGCGATCGCAAGTGCGCTTCGTCGCGCTCGCTGATCATCTGCGCCGCTGCACCGCTCTTTCCGGCCATCGTCGCCATGGCGTTCAGGCGCTGCACTTCGTTGATCGAAGCTAGCAAGCCAGGATCGATCATCGCAAACTGGACCGGCGTGTTCGCCGCCAGCGGCGTCGACGCTGAGCCGGTGATAACGAAGCCGGGCGACATCATTGGCGCGACGGTGACCTGATCGACTCGATCAAACAATGGCGCCGACGGCAACTGCGAGTGGGGCATTGACTGCTGGCTCGGCGGCAGTGGCCGCGCGCCGCCGGGCACAGTGGGCACCTGCATGCGTTGGTACAACGCGCTCAACAATTGTTCTGCAGTCGTTCCGGTCATCGAACCCGGCGCTTGCCCGCCTTGCGTCGTGCGCGCCTGTCCGCCTGCGGTGCCAACCATCGTGTTGCGAAAGCCGGGATTCTGAACAGCCCCGCCTTCCTGCACACCCTTGCGTTCCAGATCGTTGTTCAGCGCGGTGTAGAGCGTCACGAGCGGCTTCAGCAAGCTGACGTCGAACGCTCTTAACACTGAGTGGCGCTGGTCGCCCTTGAAACCCAGCTTGTCAATTGCGTCGCCGAGCGCGCGGCAGAAGCGCACTGGATGAAATGGATTTTCTCGATCGCCCAGCCCGGGAATCTGCAGTGCCTTGGCCAACCGCTGCGTGAGCGGTGTGAACGATGCATCGGCGGCGTTTCGAATGCGGGACGAAAAGCGATCGATCACCATCGCCTCTTCCATTGCATCGTATTCGACCAAAGACAAGCTCAAGGCGCCGCCGGAGGATTCCTGCGCCGGCTTTTCCTTACCGCCAGTGAAAAGCTCGTCTATCGACGCATCGATGTGGGAGTCAACCGCTGCGAAAAACGCATTTGCAAATTCACGCTGATCGACCAACAGTCGCCGCACCGATTTCTTCAGCGTCGTCGACGCGCCCTCGTCCGCATCAATCGCCTGGATCGCTTCGCGCGCAGCTTCAGGCAACAACGGGTCGAGTTGCACGCGCACCGACTTGCGCATCTCGCCTATCACGCGATGCACCGTGGTGCGACTGGCGCGTCCTGGGGTCGAAGTAGTCGTGGCGCTCACAAGTCAATGGTCGCGGGCACGACGGCCGGGCCCGAGGGTCGAAAGATTAGCCGATTACAGGCCGATGGCGGGACCGCTAATTGCCGCCGATTTAGCCGCATCTCAGGCAATTGGGGACCCGCCAGCAGCAGAAACGGCCCACCACGCCCGCCAAAAGGCTAGTTTTTGCTCGAACGATCGGCCGGCGTGAGCGGGACTGGAAGAAGGCAAGACCGCGGTCTTAAAGCCAGCAGCGGCGAACTCGGGAGCAAATCGGCCGGCGGCTTGGCCGTTGAAGGCGACCGCCGTCAAGCGCGGCGCAAGACGATGCAGCCGCGCAAATCGATTGGCTTTCTGATTTCGAATCGCCGCGTCGCCGCTGCCCTGTCGATCACACGCGTCCAGCACGTCCCAAATGCCGAGACCATGTGCGAGAACTCGCTGCAGTCGCCGCCGATACGACATCTGCACAAGCGGCTCACCCAGCAATTCCGCCAGTAACCGCCAAAACTGGTTGCGTGGATGCGCGTAGTACTGACCTGCCGCCAGCGAAGCTTCCGAGGGAAAGCTGCCGAGGATCAAGCGCTCGACGCTGCGGTCGATGACGGGCGGAAAACCGTGCAGCGATGGTGCGGCCGGCCTAGCTGCTGCCATTCAGCAACATCGCATTCAAACGCTTGACGAACTCGGCCGGATTGTCGAGCTGCCCGCCTTCGGCCAATACCGCTTGATCAAGCAGCAGAGCTGCCCACTCGGCCAATTTCTGATTGCTAGGACTAAGCCGCTGCACCAGCGGATGATTCGGATTGAGCTCCAGAATCGGTTTTGTTGCCGGTGCGTTCTGCCCCG
>DATLMT010000071.1:0-2645 GCA_035537135.1 Burkholderiaceae bacterium
CCACCTACGGCTTTCTAGCGGTATTCGCCGCCGGCCTCGCTCTACAACGCTCGCAGCGCCGACGGGCGACGGCCGCAGCGGTGGCAGAAACCGACCAGAAAGTCGAACAAGCAATGGCGGCCGGACGCAAGGAAGAAATAGCCACCGATCCGCAGCTCGCGGGTGCCTACATGACACAAGCGGTGCGGGGCTTTAATGAGCAGCTCGAGCGCATCGTCGAGGTCGCGATCGTCGTCATCGTCGGGGCGATGTTGACGCTGATCGCATTGCCGGCCAACGCGATTTTGTTCTTGATCCTGCTGTTTCTAGTGGTGCGGCCACTCTCGGTGTGGCTTGGTCTTGCCGGACTGCATATGCCGCGCGATCAAAAGTTGCTGATCGGCTGGTTCGGCATCCGGGGCATCGGCTCGATCTACTACCTGCTTTACGCAATCGGCAATGGGTTGCCGAACGGGCTGGGACAGCTGATGCTTTCGATCGTACTCACCGCGGTCGCGGCGTCGATCGTCGTGCACGGAATATCGGTGACACCGCTAATGAATCTTTATGCGGTCCGCCGCGGCTCCCGTCAGAGCGCGGCATCGAACTAGCGCAGCACGCTACTGCTGCGTTGCCTGTTCACCCCACAGCTGTTTCAGCCGCGCGTCACGACCGCAGTTCGAGCGGTAGAACTTGTAGCGCACCGGATTCTTCTTGGCGTAATCCTGGTGATAGTCCTCAGCGGGATAAAACTGCGTCGCTTTGACTATCTCAGTCACGATCGGCTCGCGAAAGGGTTTGTTTGCGCTCAACGCTTTTTTGGATGCTTCCGCCGCAACGTGCTGCTGCTCGTCGTGCGTGAAAATCGCGGTGCGGTACGGATTGCCGTGGTCGCAGAATTGCCGATCCTTGGTGGTTGGGTCGATCGTGCGCCAGTAGTACTCCAGCAACCTGGAATAGCTCACCTTGCTCGGATCGAAAGTCACCTGCACCGCTTCAGCGTGGCCGCTGTTACCGGCTGAAACGCTGTCGTACGTAGGGTTGGCAGTCTTGCCGCCGATGTAGCCCGACACGGTGGAAATCACGCCATCAATCTTGTCGAAGTCGGCTTCGGTACACCAGAAGCAGCCGCCGGCAAATGTTGCCGTCGCAGTGGGGCCGGGGCGAGCCCCAGCGGCGGTGGGCTTGTCTTTCATTTGCGCAAATACACTGCCGACAGCTACGCTGGCCAGCAGTAGTGCTGTAACAAACACGCGGCGGTGGTTCATGCCGCCGCCGGTACGAATTTGAGCGCTACGCCGTTATTGCAGTAGCGCTTGCCAGTGGGCGCAGGACCGTCGTTGAAGATATGCCCCTGATGGCCGTCGCAGCGCAGGCAGTGATACTCAGTGCGTGGATAGATTAGTTTGTAATCCGTCTTGGTGCCGATCGCATCGGGCAACGACTGGTAAAAACTCGGCCAGCCGGTGCCGCTTTCGTATTTCGCTGCGCTCGAAAACAGCGCCAGCTCGCAGCCCGCGCAGTGATACGTTCCGCTGCGCTTTTCCCTGTTTAGCGCGCTTGTGCCCGGGGCCTCGGTGCCTTCCCTGCGTAGGACTTGATACTCCTCGGGCGTGAGTTTCGCTTTCCATTCGGCGTCCGACAAGTTCACTTTCGCAACATTGGCCGTGGTGCCTTTGGCGGGCTTCGAATCGGCGCTCATCGTGCGTGTAGCGCCGCCGCCGAGTCCGAGCGCCGCCAGGGTTGTGAGCAGGGTACGTCGGGTCATCATTGTTCTTCCTCTAGTCCAGCAAATTTCGACGCGTATTCGTCGCGCCAGGACGCCGGTTATTACAAGCGTGCCGGCTACTGCGCTTGGAGTTGCATTCCATTCTGATCGTTCACGATAACAAGCTGCTGACCGTTAACCGGCTGCAGGGTTTTCCCGCGAAATTTAATTGTCGGGCGGCTGCAAACCTGGTGCGTGCCCGTCGTGCGCGTCGGCAATTGATATGTCCGACCGTCGAGTTCGTATTCAATGCCAACTCCGGTTCGATTCGCGACCTCGAATTCGATCATTTGCGACATTGGGCGGCCGAAAAGCTGTACTGCATAGTAGTAGTCGGTTGTCGCGCTGCGCGCAATAGCGACCGCAGTTTCGGTCACGTCGGGGTTGACCATATTCTTGCGGTGCTCCGGCGAGTTTTGCCAGCCTTCGAAGAGTCGGCGCGCCAGATCCGCGGTATCGATGGCGCCCGCTGAGAAGACGTATCCGATGTTTTCGGCGACGGTGCAATATTCGTAGCCGAAGCGCTTCGCACGTGCAGCGGGCTCAGTGCCGTCGGCTGAGTGGCTGAACTTGCCAGTGCGTGCCATGAAGTCGGCAAAGTAGCGGGCCGTGCTTGCTAGCTGCGGCGCCGGTCCGGTCGGTGCCAGCTTTTCGTCACTCCGGAACGCATTCGTCAGCGTAACGATACGGCGCGCGGCTTCCGCAGTATCCGGCCGCGATGCTTCAACACCGGGCACAGCGGTACGCGATTTTGATGCCGCCACCGGCTCACGCTGTGTGACCTGCGCTTGTGTTGTCTGCGCAAGCGCGGCACATGCCACAAACACCAAGCACGCGACTTTTCTGTGCATGGGCCGAGCGATCAGTACCCACGCGCCCGGTCAACGTAACCCGGTAA
>DATLMT010000072.1:0-2886 GCA_035537135.1 Burkholderiaceae bacterium
AAGTGACCACACGAGGCACAAAATTCCGGTCAAGCACCCAACTGAACGAATATTCCGGACGTTCCGGCGTGAGCAACGTTGCGCGACCAGTTCTAACATTTAGCCGATAAAGGTCGTTTGAATCCGCACTTCGCATGTTGCCCTGCGCGATGATCTCGTCACTGGAGTTTGGAAGTGTTCGATGAACTTCATATCCGCGGTGCAATTGGTTCAGGCCCCGAGACTCCTTCACGGTAGGTGAAAGCTTGCGGCCGTCCTTGCCGTCCTTTGAAACCATAAAAAGGCCGCCTCCATCAAACTGACCCGGGCCGGACGGCGTGTTGAGTTTTCCAAGCGAATAGAGGAGGTAGTCATTTCCGACCCAGGTAACGTCTATGACATCGAACTCACTAAAATTGGTGAGAGCCGTTCCCTTACGAGTTTCCAGATCAACTACGGCAAGGTTCATGCGGCCGTTAACCGGAACAGTCACGGCGAAGTTCTTTCCGTCTCGCGACAATATGGGGTTCGCAAAGGCCGGCGGTCTCAGAAAATCCTCAACGCCTAGCGACTTCGGCGCAGTCGGCACCCCTCCGCCCTGTGCCTGTGCCCAGCCACTGCCTGAGCACAGCGCAAGCATCGCAACACATTTGCCTAAACAGGACATCCAAGTCTCCCAACGTTTGACGTTTAGATTGCCCGCACGGAACGTGCTCATTGCGCGGAGCTCTACCAGAAATGTAACGCAGCTGCATCTCTACTGCCCGCTCACCGAACCAGGATTACCCGATAGTCGTTCACGTTCGTGCGCGTCGGGCCGGTGATGACCAAAGTCTGCGCGGCGCGAAAAAAAGCATATGAGTTGCGTTGATCGAGGGCGTGACGCGCCGATACCCCAAGCGCCGCGGCTGCGTTGATTGTTTCGGGCGAAAGCCATGCGCCGGCGTTGTCCTCTGTGCCGTCGACGCCGTCCGTGTCGCACGCGAGCGCGTACACGTCGGACATCTCCTCTACTTCTACCGCCAACGACAGCAGGAATTCCGTACACCGCCCGCCGCGACCCGTTGTTCCGGCCGGCAGCGTCACCGTGCATTCGCCGCCCGAAATCAGCGCCACTGGAAGCTTGAACGAACTGTGGTGACAACGTACCTCGCGGACGAGTGCTGCATAGACCTTGGCCACTTCGCGCGCTTCGCCGGTCACAGTGTCGCCCAGTATTACGGGTTGGATACCGGCCGAGCGAAAAACTTTCGCTGCGGCTTCGAGCGATTGATGCGCGGTTGCGATCACGCGATTTTCGACCCGCGCGAACAGCGGATCACCTGGCTTGGGCGTCTCGCCCGCGAATCCGTTCGCACCGCGCTGCAGCCAGGCGAGCACATCACCCGGCGCGTCGACGTTCCAGCGCGATAAAACCGCTAACGCGTCGGCGTAGGTCGTGGGATCCGCTGCGCAAGGCCCCGATGCAATATCGGTCGGCGCGTCGCCGGTGACGTCCGAAATCATCAGTGCACGCGTGCTCGCGCCGCGTGCAGTAGCGGCCGCCGCCAGCCGCCCTCCAGCGATCTGCGACAAGTGTTTGCGCACGATGTTCATCTCGCCGATCGGCGCGCCGCTCGCCAAAAGCATTCGTGTGACGGACTTCAAGCTTGCCATCGAAACCTCAGGTACCGGCAGGCTCAGCAGGCTCGATCCTCCGCCCGAGATCAGCGCCAACAGCAGATCATCGTGGCGCAGATCTGCAACCAGCCTCATCATCTCCCGGGTCGCAGCTTCGCCCGCATCGTCGGGCACGGGATGCCCCGCTTCGACGACACGAATGTGCGCAGTCGGTGCTCCGTGCGCGTAGCGCGTGATGACCAGGCCTTCCAGCGCAACCTCTGGCCACGCGCGTTCAACCGCAAGCGCCATACTCGCGGCCGCCTTCCCGGCCCCCACGACCAGCACGCGACCGACCGGAGGCGGCGGCAGATGCGTTGCTACGACGCGCAGCGGATCGGCAGCAGCCACCGCCGCGTCGAAGCTAGCGCGCATCAATTCAATCGGTGTCATCGTCAGCGCATTGAACCGAGCGTTAAGCGGCGACGAAGTTGTCCGCTTGAATGCAAGAAGCGAAGCCGGCGAAAAAACGTAGGGCGTCGCTCATTTGAGCACTCGAAACATGTTGTGATGCGCGTCGGTAAACGTCGGCAGATTGGCGCGATCCGCGATAGGAGTGGCCACGTAGCGCAAGCTGCCTGCTTGCAGCAGCGCCTTGTCACGCGAGACCAAAATCTGATCGGTCGGGGACAGCCAATACTCCGGTCCCGACTTAAAACCAGGCACGTCGGACACCAGCACGGCTTCCATTCCGAACTCGCCCGCCAGCCGCTTCACCACCGGCATCAGATCGATATACCGATTCGTCGCCTGAAAGACGATTACACCGCCGGGCGCGAGGTGACGTACGTACAACGCCATTGCCTCGCGCGTCACCAGATGCATCGGAATCGAATCTCCCGCAAACGCATCGATGCCCAGAATATCGTAGGCCTGCGGCGTCGCACGCTCGAGACTCAAACGTCCGTCGCCCAGCACCACTTGAATCTTTGCCGCGCTGTAGCGCAAGAAAGTAAATTCCTCGGTCGCGATGTCGACCACGCGCGGACTGATCTCGTAGAAAGTGAGCTCATCACCAGTGCGCCCGTACGAAGCGAGGACACCCGCACCGAGCCCGATGATCCCGACCCGACGTGGTCCCGGGTGCAACTGATTCAGCACTTCGAACAAGCGCCCATACCCGGACGATGGCCCGAAGTAATCACTGGGCTGATTGCGGAATTCGTCGCCCAGCAGTTGGCCGCCGTGCACGATCCCGCCATGCAGCATCGAGCGATACGGCGCCGGATCGTCACGATCGCGCGTGCG
>DATLMT010000073.1:0-2650 GCA_035537135.1 Burkholderiaceae bacterium
CGTATCATCGCGGCATGCTTGAAGTCATCGCCGTAGTGCTGGCTGCGGCACTGCTGGTCTGTCTGCTTGGGTTGTACGCCGCTGTGCGCGGACGCCGGGATGCGGGAGTTGCTGCACGCCTCGACGCGCTGCTGCACGATAATGAGCGGCTCGAACGCGAGCTTCGCGCGGCCGTTGATTTCACGTCGGGGCAGATGCGGCTCGAAACGGGCACCAGACTGAGCGAGCTGCAATCGCATCTGGTGCAGCAGATGACCGGCTTGACCGGACTGCAGGGGCAACAGCTCGCCGATTTAACGCGCCGCATTCAGCTCGACCTCGGCGAAGTGCGCGGCACGCTGCACTCGCAACTGACCAGTTTGCAACAAGGCAACGAGCGCAAGCTCGACCAGATACGCGAAACGGTCGACGAAAAACTGCAGTCGACGCTTGAAGCGCGGCTCGGTGAGTCGTTTCGCATGGTCTCCGAGCGGCTGGAGCACGTTCATAAGGGACTCGGCGAAATGCAGGCGCTTGCCTCCGGTGTCGGCGATCTGAAGCGCATGTTGACGAACGTGAAGTCGCGCGGCACCTATGGTGAGGTGCAACTCGCGTCACTGCTCGAACAGGTATTGCTGACTGACCAGTATCAGCGCAACGTGGCGACCCGCCCCCATTCGACCGAGCGCGTCGAATTTGCAGTGCGCATGCCTGGCCGCGACGGATCTGTGTGTTGGCTGCCGATCGACGCGAAGTTTCCGACGGAGGACTATGACCGGTTACTGGCCGCCGCGGAAAATGGCGACGCGATCGCACTCGAAATCGCCGGCAAGGCACTCGAGCGCAGCATCAAAGTGCAGGCCAAGTTGATTCGTGAGAAGTACGTCGAGTCGCCGCATACGACAGATTTCGCAATCATGTTCCTGCCGACCGAAGGCCTGTTTGCAGAGGTGCTGCGCCGTCCCGGCCTGGCTGATCATCTGCACCGCGAGTGCCGAACCGTGATCGCCGGTCCAACGACGCTGTTCGCGATGCTCAATTCGCTGCAGATGGGATTTCGCACACTTGCGCTCGAGCAGCGGTCGGCTGAAGTGTGGCAAGTGCTCGGCGCGGTCAAGACCGAATTTGGGAAGTTCGGAGAAGTGCTGGCTACTTTGCATCGGCAACTGTTGACGGCGTCCGACACGATCGACGCGGCGCAGCGACGGTCAGTGCAGATGAACAAAGCGTTGAAATCGGTCGAGGCGTTGCCTCCCGAACAGTCAGCATCGCTTCTGCCGGCGCGCCCGGAGCGATGACGGCATGCAACTTGCCACTTGTTCGCCACGCATCGGTGTGATGCGCGCGCTGCTAAATGCCGCAGTGCGTCGATTCTGAAAACAAAGGGAGAAAACACCGTGGCAAAGACCATCGTAGGTTCATTTGACAGTTTCGAGGAAGCGCAAGAAGTGTTGCGCGATCTGCAGCAGCGCGGCTACTCGCGTGACGACATCAGTGTGATTGCCAACAACGCGACCGGCAAGTACAGCAGCCAATCCGCGGGCGCGGGTATGTCGCGCGATACGGCGACCACCGTGTCCGACGCAGGCGCAGGCACCGCGACCGGCGCGGCCGCCGGTGGCGTTCTCGGCGGCGCTGCGGGACTCGTGGTTGGATTAATGGGGTTAGCGATTCCGGGAATCGGACCCATAGTTGCCGCTGGTCCTATCGCGGCCGCGTTGGCCGGGGCCGGCGTGGGCGCCGTCGCGGGCGGTTTGATTGGTGGCCTCACCGGCGTCGGCGTGTCCGAGGACGACGCGAGTTATTACGCCGAATCGGTACGCCGTGGTGGCGCATTGGTGACTGTTCGCGCCGATGATTCGCGCGCGGATGACGCTGCGAGCGTGATGCGCAGTCATGGAGCGGTCGATATCGAGCGCCGCGTCGAGCAATGGAAAGAGCAAGGTTGGACCGGGCACGATCCTTCTGCAACGCCGTACAGCGTCGATCAGTTGGAGCGCGAGCGCAGCAGCTATGGCTCGCTTGGAAAAACGTCCGACCGTAATCTGGGCGTCAGTTCGCAAATGGGTGCGGACACGACGACGTCCGGCATGGGGGTTACGTCAACGTCGTCGAGCTGGTCCAACGATGAAGACTTTCGCACGCACTACGCCGACAATCTGAGCTCCTCGGGATCGTACGAGGATTACGAGCCGGCGTATCGCTACGGCAGCGACCTAGGAAGCAACGCTCGCTATCGCGGCCGTGGCTGGTCGGAAATCGAATCCGACGCGCGCCGCGACTGGGAGTCGCGCAACCCGAACGATGGCTGGGAGCGCTTCAAATCCGCAATAAGGCGCGGTTGGGAGCGCACCTCCGACACAGTCGAGCGCGCCATTCCGGGTGATTCGGATCGCGACGGCCGTTAGGGCCTAGCATCTGGGAAGGCGGGGCACAACGCCTCGCCTTTTTTTATGAACTCACCCGCTGACAAGAGCAACGAAGAAAGCCGCAAGAAGGTCGGCGTTTACGATCGGCCTGCAAGCGCCGACCGTTCTCGTAATCTTCGCGTGTGGGCGCTGGTGTTTGCAGCGGCGGCGAGCATTGCAAGCCTTTACTTTTTCTTTAACGGCTAGCGCCGCTCGTATTGTTTCGCTCCGAACAGCGTTTCCTTTTCCTTATCGTCGAGGGG
>DATLMT010000074.1:0-2903 GCA_035537135.1 Burkholderiaceae bacterium
CTTGTTGGCATCGACCATGTCCTGCGCATTCGTCCAGAGCGCGCTTGCCGAGCCTTGCCATGAATCGCCGCCATCAAGCAGCAGCGCGCCAGGGCGACTAGCTTTCAAGCGCTTGACGAGCGTCGACAGATGCGCAAAGCCACCGACCTTGCCGTACGTACGCGCGGCATGCACGAAGTCGAGATACGTAAAAGCGTGCGCGTGCGGCGTTTTGCGTGGGATGTCAAAGTGCTTCAGTAGATGCTCGCCGACCAGATGCGGCGGCTGACCGAAAGCCGGGCCGACGCCCAAATTGACGCTCGGTTCGCGAAAATGAACGGGCAGCAGCTGTGCGTGGCAGTCGGTGAAATGCAGAAAATGAACGTTGCCGAAGCGCGGCAATTCATACATGCGCGCGGCAGACGGCGCCGCGGCCAACGCATCCTGCTTCGAGATAGGCATCCCCGCCGCTGCAGCGACGGCAAGCACCTGCAGAAACTCGCGCCGCTGCATTACTTCGTCGCGAAACGCGAGAGCGCAGCGATGTCCTCGGGAAACATCTCGCCGCGATGCACGAACACGACCTTGCCTTTCGCGTCCACCACATACGTTTCGGGCAGCGTGCGGTTGCGGCCGAACCACCGATCGACGTCGTCGCTGCGCATCGCTACGTTGAATGTGTATCCACGCTTGACCAGATATTCCTTGGCCGCCTGCTCGGTTCGATCGATCGAAAACGCGAGCACCCTTAAGCCGCCATTCGCGTACGCATCGTGCAATCTCTGCACGTGCGGATTCTGCGCTGCGCAAAATGGGCACCATGAAGCCCATATCTGCACTACGACCGCGTTGCCATTCAGCTCAGCCGCCGTCAGCGTACGGCCGTCGATCAAGGTCACATCGCGCCAGGCAACGACACTGCCGACTTCGCCTGGCGTTTGCGCAACTGCCGGCGCCGTAGCAGCGAGCCAGACTGCGCCGGCACACGCCAAAAGTAACTTGGGCAAGCGCGTGACGACCGCCTTACTTATTGACCGGCGAATTTGGATCAAGCAGCAGCGCCATTAAATCCTTCAGCTGCGCTGTTGTCAGGATGTTGGCGTCGCCGTAGCGCGGCATCTGCGAGCACGCGTTGTAAGCGTGTGAGTTCCACAGCTTGCCCCACGTGTACGTCATCACCGCCGGTGAGCTGCCGCGCAGTTTCCGATATCCCTTTAGCGAGGGCCCGATATTTCCGAACGCGATCTCCTGCGGCGCAATCTCGTGGCACGCGTAGCAGTTGCCACCCGCCACCGTGGTGTCGGAATCGCTCCACTGCATGCCAACGCCGGTTTGCGCGATCCGCTCGCCCTGCTTGAAGTCGCCCAGGTACTGACCATCGGCAGGAAACTTGACGGTTGCCAGCGCTTGTTTCTCGAGCCGGTCGCGCACATCTTTCGGCAGATCCTTGCCCGTCAGCGAAGCTTCCGAACATGCCACCTGCAATTCAGACTGGTTCAGCCGATCGAGCTTCGCGATGCCGCGCTCCTTGAACGAACTTTTGACGACCTGCAAAGTTTCTTCGCGCGTCGGTGCGGTGTAAACGGCACAGCTCACCAGTGAGGCCGCGATGACAGACAACACCACCGTGAATGCGAGTTTTTGTTTCATAGCGGTCCCTAGCGCTTGATCGACGGCGAATCCATCTTCGCGCCGTTGGCGTTGACGCCAAGGAAGGTGATCAGATCGACCGAAGCAGGCGAGCCGAACACGAAATCGGGCCACCGCTGCTGCCGGAAGCAATCGTTCAGGCGCCATTGCATCGTGCGCAGTGTTCCCTGCGACACGCGGTACGCAGGCCACGTCGTGAACGCGCGCTGCGCGTCCTCCTTGTTACCGCCAATGTTCGGCAGGTCTTGGAGGCGAATGCGCTGTCCGGTAACGCCATGGCACGTAGCGCACGAAAAGTCATATGGACCTGCGCGCATGTAGAAAAATTGCTTACCGCGGTCGTAAGCGGCTTTCTCCTTCGGATGCAACTGCGAGATATTGACCGGCACTCCACGCGACTGCTCGACACCATAAGCAGCGAGCGCCTCGATGTCGGTCTGACGCTGACCGGTGCCCGAATACGGACTCTTGGTGACGGAGTCGTGGTCAAACCCTTGCAGTGCAACCATGCAGTGCACGACGCGGCTTTCGTAGTCCATCACTTGGTCGGTATCGGCAAAGTAACGCGGCATTTGCGCATAGGCGCCTTTGACCACACCGGGTCCAAGCCCGAGGTCGCACTGCTCAAGCGACGCTTTCTTAGGGCCGCGCTTTTCTTTCCAGAGCGCTTCGCCGCGAGCGACCACCAGCTCGGCCGGGTTGCCGTCTTGCAAAAGTTGTCGATAGCGCGCGATCGCATCGGCGGTGTCCTTCTGTGCTATCGCTGCCGTGCACGACAGCGCGAGAGCAGCGCCTAAGAGCGTCGCTCGCGTGATTCCCTTCATCTTCGGCATCTCCCCGCTTAGAGTGTCTTATGCAGCAGCAAATCTAGCTGATCGTCGCTTCGTCGGTGCGTGTATCGCCTTTGTTGTCGACCCAGGTGACGGTCAACTTATCGCCCTTCTTGCCGCCTTTGAATTTGAATTGCAAGTACGGGTTCTTCGCAACCGCTGGGCCCCACTCCGCGCTCAGCACCGGCTTGCCGTTGTGACTGACAGTGACGTTTGAGATGTAGTGCGCCGGCACCACCTTTCCAGCCGAGTCCCGCCGCTGCCCGGTTTCCATCTCGTGACTCATCAACACGCGCACGTCGACGCCGTCGGGCTGTTCGGTCGCGCGAATTCTCATCGGGTCTGCCATTTCCGCTCCTGTACGAATTCCGTAATCAACCGCCGCAGCCACCCAGCGTGACCTTGACTTCCTTGGTTGCCACGTAAAACTTGTTGTCGGCTTTC
>DATLMT010000075.1:0-3897 GCA_035537135.1 Burkholderiaceae bacterium
TTTTGGCGGGCGGCATCGCGGCACTGGTCGGTGCGCTGTTCGGTATACCGAGCCTGCGGATCAAAGGCTTGTATCTCGCCGTGGCCACGCTGGCGGCGCAATTCTTTATCGACTGGTTATTCGCTCGGGTGAAATGGTTCACCAACTATTCGTCGTCGGGATCGGTGTCGACCGCGCCGATCGAGATGTTCGGCTGGACGATCGACTCGCCAGTCGAGAAATATCTGTTCGTGCTGTCGATCGCAATCTTGCTGACGCTTGCGGCCAAGAATTTGGTGCGGGGCCACATAGGCCGCGCGTGGATGGCAACGCGTGATATGGACGTGGCCGCCGAGGTTATAGGGATCAAGCCGCTGACCGCGAAGCTTTCGGCATTCGCGGTCAGCTCTTTTTATGCCGGCATCGCGGGTGCGCTCTGGGGGTTTGTCCACCTAGGCGCGTGGGAGCCATTGGCGTTCAATATCAACCTTTCGCTGAATCTTTTGTTCATGATCATCATCGGCGGTATGGGCTCATTGCTCGGCGCATACTTCGGCGCGGCATTTATCGTGTTGCTGCCGATTTTGTTGAATCAGATCCCCGGTGCACTGGGCGTGCCGATTTCGACTGCACTTGTGTCGCACCTGGAAGCGATGATCTTTGGCAGCCTGATCGTGTTTTTCCTGATCGCCGAACCGCACGGGTTGGCGCGGTTATGGGCGGTTGGAAAAGAAAAATTGCGGCTTTGGCCATTCCCGCACTGAAAGAGGTCCAAGTGCGGGGAGGCTTCTAATTAAACCGGACCAAAGGAGACCACCATGGCAGTTTTGAGAAAGATGGCAGGCGCAATTACAGCGCTCGCCGGAATCGCCGCCGCCGTCGCGCTGAGCTTTTCAGCACCGGCGATCGGCCAAACTAAGGCGCCCGCTGCGAGCAAGGGCGAGCAGTTTTTTCCTGTGCTCGTTTATCGGACCGGCGCATATGCCCCCAACGGCACACCCTGGGCCAACGGTTTTGTTGACTATCTGAAGCTGGTCAACGCGCAAGGCGGCATTAACGGGGTCAAAGTCACGTTCGAGGAATGCGAGACCGGGTACGCGACTGACCGCGGCGTCGAATGTTATGAGCGCTTGAAGGGCAAGGGCGCGACGATGTTTCAGCCGCTTTCTACCGGAATTACCTTTGCGCTGACAGACAAAGCGCCGATCGACAAGATTCCGTTGGTCACCGCCGGCTATGGACGTTCCGAGTCGGTCGAAGGTGAGGTATTTCCGTACAACTTTCCGTTGCTCGGCACCTATTGGGACGCCGCGGACATCCTCGTGCAGCACATTGGAAAGCTCAATGGCGGCGTCGATAAACTGAAGGGCAAAAAGATAACGCTGGTCTATCACGACTCACCATATGGCAAAGAGCCGATCGCGCTGTTACAGGAGCGTTCAAAACTGCACGGCTTTGAGCTGCAGACCATTCCTGTCACGCATCCCGGCGTCGAACAGAAAGCAGCGTGGCTGCAGATTCGTCAGAACCGCCCTGATTACGTATTTCTTTGGGGTTGGGGGGTGATGAATTCAACCGCCTTGCGCGAGGCAGTTGCGACCGGTTTTCCGCGCGATCGTATGTACGGAGTGTGGTGGGCCGCTGCCGAACCCGATGTCGTTCCGGTAGGCGCGGACGCAAAGGGATATAACGGTCTAGCTCTGCAGCACGGGGCCGGACGCGCCAAGATGCACGAAGACATCCTTAAGCTGGTACACGCCAAAGGTCAGGGGACCGGCCCGCAGGAAGAAGTCGGAAGCGTTCTTTACACGCGCGGCATGATTAGCGCAGTGTTGTCGATTGAAGGCGTGCGCCAGGCGCAAGCTCGCTATGGCAACCGCGCCGTGACCGGTGAAGAAGCCCGCTATGGGCTTGAGAACCTGAACATCGATGCCAAGCGGATCGAGGCGCTGGGTCTGACTGGTGTGATGCGTCCGTTGGCGACCAATTGCCGCGATCATGAAGGTGCTCGCAGTGCGCGTATTCAACAATGGGACGGCACGAAGTGGAATTTCACTTCCGATTGGTACGAAGCCGACATGCAGATCATCCGTCCGATGATCCGCGACGCCGCTGCGCGCTACGCAACAGAAAAGAAATTGACGCGCCGTAGTTGCGAGGCGGAGATGAAAGAGGCGGCGGCACCGGCGAAGGCAACACCCGTTTCCGCAAAGAAATAATTCCTTTGTCTGTAGCGGGCGTGCTTGCACGCCCGCTCCCCTGAAAATGCTCCTGGTCGTCAACGGCATCGAGGTCATCTACAACCATGTGATCCTGGTGCTCAAAGGCGTGTCGCTGACCGTTCCGGAAGGCGGCATCGTCGCTTTACTTGGCGCCAATGGGGCGGGCAAGACCACGACGCTGCGCGCGGTGTCAAACTTGTTGCACGCCGAGCGCGGCGATGTGACCAAGGGGTCGATCGAATACAAAGGCCAGCACATTCAGGGTCTGACTGCGTATGAGCTGGTCAAGCGCGGTGTTGTGCAGGTGATGGAAGGGAGGCGCTGCTTTGCACACCTGACGGTGGAGGAGAATTTGTTGACCGGTGCGTACTCGCGCGGCTCGTCGGGGCGCGGAGCGTCGCGCGCCGACGTTGCAGCTGATCTCGACAAGGTCTATTCCTATTTTCCGCGGCTTAAGCAGCGGCGCTCCAGCCAATCGGGTTACACGTCCGGCGGAGAGCAGCAGATGACCGCGATCGGCCGTGCGCTGATGGCGCGGCCTTCGATGATCCTGCTGGACGAGCCATCGATGGGTCTCGCGCCGCAACTGGTCGAAGAAATCTTCAGCATCGTGCATGACCTGAACGCGAAGGAAGGCGTGTCGTTCCTGCTGGCCGAGCAAAACACCAATCTCGCCTTGAAGTACGCCAGGTACGGCTACATCCTTGAAAACGGGCGCGTGGTGATGGACGGCGAAGCACGTTCGCTGCGCGAGAACGAAGATGTCAAAGAGTTTTACCTTGGACTGTCGACTTCAGGACGCCGCAGTTTTAGAGATGCGAAGTTTTACAAACGGCGCAAGCGCTGGCTGGCGTAGGACGGGCTGATGTACGCGCGCCTGATTGTTCTGGCTGTGGCCTTGGTGGCGTTGGTGGGGTGCAACTCGCGCGAGAGCAGCGAGCCTGCCCAAACTCCGCTGCCGACCCGGCAGACGATCGATTCCGTTAACAAGAAGCTCGACACGGCGCGCGAGGATGCGGAGCGGCGCCGGCAGCAAGCCGACGACGCTCACAAGCAAACAAAGCAATGAGTGAGCAGCTCGACAATCGCGAGGCGCGCGACCCGCAGCGGCGTGAGCTCGATTTAATGGGCCACTTGCCGGGTTTGCTCGCCAAAGCGCTGAAGTCTCCCGGCTGGCAGCGGCATCTGGGCGATATCGACACCACACAGTTCAATAGCCGCGCGGCACTAGCTCGCCTCCCGCTGTTGCGCAAGTCCGCATTGCCCGCTTTACAAAAAGCGAAGGCTCCGTTTGGCGATTTCGTGTCGAGCGATCTCGAGCGGTTCGGTCGACTTTTCGTGTCGCCTGGACCGATTTACGAGCCCGAGGGAAAACATGACGACGCGTGGCGTGCGTCGCGCTCGTTGCACGCCGCCGGCTTTGCGCGCGGCGACATCGTGCTCAATACTTTTTCGTATCACCTGGTGCCAGGCGGTTTCATTATGGATGGCGGCGCGCGCTGCCTTGGATGCACCGTCATTCCGGCCGGCCCTGGCAACACCGAACAGCAGCTCGACGTGATCGAGCACCTGAAGCCCGCAGCCTACACGGGCACGGCGGATTTTCTGAAGATTCTGCTCGACGCCGCAGCGGCAGGTGGCCGTGACGTGTCGTCGATCAAGAAGGCCGTTGTATCGGGTGCTGCGTTTCCGCCGT
>DATLMT010000076.1:0-3994 GCA_035537135.1 Burkholderiaceae bacterium
GGCCATCCCTATCCGTTCTTCCTGGCGCATTCGCTGACGCTGCCGGTCGAACACTTCGCGGCTGCATTGGGAGCACCCACCGAATGGCTGGTCGAATGGAAGTACGACGGCATTCGCGCGCAGCTTGTGCGCCGCGCGGGCAAGACATGGCTATGGTCGCGGGGCGAAGAACTGATCACCGAGCGTTTTCCAGAAATCGTCGAGCGTGCGCGTGCGCTGCCGGATGGCACCGTCCTCGACGGTGAAATTCTGGTGTGGCGCGGCGACGCGCCGCAGCCGTTTGCGTTGCTGCAGAAGCGAGTCACTCGCAAAAGCGTGACAACGAATGTGCTGCGGGAGGCGCCTGCGGTATTCATGGCGTACGACTTGCTCGAAGCTGGCGGTGACGACATGCGCCTGCGCGCGCAAAAAGAGCGGCGCGCCGCGCTTGAGGAGGTGGCGGCCAAATACGATGTGCTGATCTCGCCGCGCGTTGAGAGTGATTCGTGGGAACAACTTGCACTGATGCGAGAGCAGTCGCGCGACCGCGGCGTCGAAGGATTGATGATCAAGCATCTTGACTCGACCTACCGCGTCGGCCGCACCAAGGAAGCGAGCGCCAACTGGTGGAAGTGGAAGATCGATCCATATGCTGTCGATGCGGTGCTGGTATATGCGCAGCGCGGACACGGCCGGCGCGCGAGTCTGTATTCGGACTACACGTTTGCAGTGTGGACTTCCGAGTCGAATGTAGCGGAGCGCGCGCTGGTGCCGTTCACCAAGGCCTACTCGGGCCTGACCGACGAGGAGATTCGCAAGGTCGACGCTGCAATCCGGCGGACTACGGTGGAAAAGTTCGGACCGGTGCGTAGTGTCACGCCGACGATGGTGTTCGAGATCGGCTTCGAAGGCATTCAGCGCTCACCGCGCCACAAAAGCGGAATCGCGGTGAGATTTCCGCGAATGCTGCGCTGGCGGCACGACAAGCCGGTCGACGAGGCCGACACGCTCGCTACATTGCAATCGCTGCTGGCAAGCTCCACAGGATAAGCGGCACGCTGCGAGGCATTCTGAGCGATCGACAAGCACCGTTTCCGCCGGGCCCGAATGTCGGCACACAGTTGCGCGCGCTGCGAGCGAAGAAGTCGCGGGAAGATCGCAAGCGCGAGGCTGACAAAGCTGTCGTTGGCCGATCGCAGGCTATCGTGCGTCAACTCACTTTGCCGAGCGCCGAGGCATGGTTCGTCGCGCACGGCTGGCAGCCATTCGAGTTTCAACGCGAAGTGTGGCGGCACGTTGCGGCAGGGCGCTCGGGCCTGCTCCATGCGACGACCGGTTCCGGCAAGACCTACGCCGTCTGGTTTGCATTGCTGAATGGCGTGCTTACCGGTGCCGTCAAGGGCGGTGGCCTGCGCTTGTTATGGCTGACACCGATGCGCGCGCTCGCAGCCGACACCGCGCGCTCTTTGGCGGCACCGCTTGGTGACTTGGGCGTCGATTGGCAAGTCGCCGTCCGCACCGGCGACACCGACTCCGCCGAACGCGCGCGACAGTCGAAGCAGCTACCCGAAGTATTGATCACAACGCCCGAGTCGTTGAGCCTAATGCTGACGCGCCTCGAATCGCGCGACCAGCTGTCCGCTCTGGCGTTGGTGGTCGTCGACGAATGGCACGAGCTGATCGGGACCAAGCGCGGCGTGCAGCTGCAGCTGGCGCTTGCGCGGCTGCAGCGCTGGGCGCACAAGCCGTTGCCGGTGTGGGGACTTTCTGCGACCTTGGGCAACACTGAACACGCAATGCGCGTGCTCCTCAACCGCGACGACGGTGTCCTGGTGCAGGGGCGCATTGACAAGACGCTGACTGTCGACACGTTGTTGCCCGAGGAGCCGGGCCGCTTTCCATGGGGTGGCCATCTCGGCATCAAGATGGTGCCACCGGTCGTGAGCGAGATCGCGTCATCATCGACTACGCTGATCTTCACCAATACACGCTCGCAGGCCGAGCTTTGGTATCAGGCTATTCTCGAAGCCAAACCCCAGTGGGCAGGGCTCATCGCGCTGCATCACGGATCGCTGGCGCGTGAGGTGCGCGACTGGGTCGAGCTCGGATTAAAAGAAGGAACGCTGAAGGCGGTCGTCGCAACGTCGAGCCTTGACCTCGGGGTCGACTTTCTGCCGGTCGAGCGCGTCCTGCAGATCGGCAGCCCCAAAGGCGTTGCGCGGCTGCTTCAGCGCGCCGGCCGCAGCGGACACGCGCCGGGACGCGCATCGCGCGTAACACTGGTGCCCACCAACACGCTGGAGCTGGTCGAAGCGGCCGCTGCCAGAAGTGCGCTGCAAGAGGGCCGCATCGAAGCGCGGCTCGCGCCTGAGCGTCCGCTGGACGTACTGGTGCAGCATCTGGTGACAATTGCGCTGGGCACGGGCTTCATTGAGCAGGAGTTGCTCGCTGAAGTGCGCGCCACGTGGAGCTACCGGGAGTTGTCCGACGAGGACTGGAACTGGGCGCTCGACTTTGTTGGTCGTGGCGGCGAAGCGTTGCGCGCTTATCCCGATTATCAGCGCGTCAGCCGCGATGCTGACGGCGTTTACCGTGTTGACAACGCGCGTATCGGGCAGCGGCATCGGATGTCGATCGGAACGATCGTGTCCGAGGCATCGATGCTAATCAAAACGATGAACGGCCGCGACGTTGGAGTGATGGAGGAATCTTTCATCAGTCGGCTTCGCAAGGGCGACACGTTTCTGTTCGGCGGGCGCATGCTCGAGTTGGTCCGCGTGCATGAGATGACCGCGTATGTGCGCGCGACGAAGAACCGCCAGGGAGCCGTGCCGCGGTGGATGGGCGCGAAGATGCCGCTATCGAGTGAGATGGCTGATGCGGCGTTGCGCGAGCTCGAGGGCGCGCTTGCCGGAAATTACGCCGCGCCCGAGATGCAGCTCGCGCGGCCGTTGATCGAGCTACAGGCCAAATGGTCGAAGGTGCCGACCCGCGATTCTCTGGTGGTCGAATCGATGCGCTCGCGCGAAGGTCGCCACTTGTTCGTCTATCCGTTTGCCGGGCGTCACGTGCACATCGGGCTCGGGTCGCTGCTCGCCTACCGCATCGGCCAGGGTACGCCGTCGACCTTTTCAATCTCAATGAACGATTATGGGTTCGAGCTGCTGTCGCCGGTGGAGGTGGACTGGATGGGCGCATGGCAGCGCCGCAGCGATGTGTTGCTCAGCTCGGAGAATTTGCTGGAAGACGTGCTCGCGAGCCTGAACGCCGGCGAGCTGGCGCTGCGGCGCTTTCGCGAAGTGGCGCGCATTTCGGGGCTGATTTTTCAGGGGTATCCGGGCGCGGCCAAGTCGGTCAAGCAGCTGCAAGCCAGCTCGGGACTGTTCTATGAGGTGTTCCGCAAATACGACGCGGGTAACAAGCTGCTGGCGCAGGCCGAGCGCGAAGTGCTCGAGCAGGAGCTCGACATCAAGCGTTTGCGTACCGCACTCGAGCGGATGCGGGCGCAGAAGATCGTCTACCGGCTGCTCGCACGCCCGACGCCGTTTGCGTTCCCGCTGATGATCGAGCGGCTGCGCGAACAGGTGAGTACCGAGAAGCTAGGCGCGCGCATCGAGCGCATGATCGCGGACCTGGAGCGGGCTGCCACGTAGCGCCATACATACCAGATCTTGTGTTCAAGAGAGTGGATCACCTATTTCTTGTATAGCTCTCGTGCGCAATCAGCGGCGTGGCCACTGCGCCTGAGAGGGAAAATTGCGTTGCTGACGTGCAATTCCCCTCTGAAAATTGTTTTTTTCTCTTGTATTTCACTCTGATTCGCTTAGGATCGCGTCACGCAACGAGAGTGCTCTCTGTGGTTATGGAGTGAGAACCCTGTCGCTGTGACCAACCATCAGAAGGAGAACGTAATGGCAATGAAGAAGGCAAAGAAAGCCGGAAAGAAGTCAGCCAAGAAGTCATCCGCAAAAAAATCGTCGAAGAAAACGGCCAAGAAGGCCGTGAAGAGAGCGCC
>DATLMT010000077.1:0-2005 GCA_035537135.1 Burkholderiaceae bacterium
CCGACAGCACGATGACTCGATCGCTCATCGCAATCGCCTCATCCAGATCGTGCGTGATGAACAGCACCGCTTTTTTTTTCGCAGCCCACAAGTCGAGCACTTCGTTTTCCATCAGCTGTCGGGTTTGAATGTCGAGCGCTGAAAACGGCTCGTCCATCAAGATAATGTCCGGGTCGAGCACCAATGTTTGCGCAAGCGACGTACGCTTGCGCATGCCTCCCGACAACTGATGCGGATAACGATCGCCAAAGCCGCCAAGGCCGACGCGTTTCAGCCATTCGTCAGCCTGCGCGCCCGCGTCGCGCACGTCGCGAAACTCGAGCCCCGCCATCACGTTGGCCCGCGCGGTGCGCCATGGCATCAGCGCTTCGGTCTGGAACATGTAGCCGGCGCGCGGGTTTATGCCCAACAGCGGCTTGCCGAAGACGTGCACTTCGCCGCTGCTCGGCTCAAGCAGTCCAGCACCGACATTCAGCAGCGTGCTCTTGCCACAACCAGTCGGCCCCACAACGCTGACGAACTCCCCGGGTGCTACCGTCAGCGTGACGTTTTCAATCGCGGTGTAGCGCTGCGAGCGATTGTCGCGGCTGATGAATGTGCAGGTAACGCTGCGCAGATCGAGCGCCGCAGAGCCGCTCACCTATTCACCTATTAACCCTTCGGATATTTGGCGTTTGCCTTGCGCACGAAATCGTTCGTAAACACGGCCTTCAAATCTATCTTCGCACTCTTCATGGTGTCATCGACGCTTTGCAGCGCCCGCAGAGCAGTGGCGGCGCCCTGTTCAGGAAACATGCCGTCGCCCGACAGTGCGGGCTTCGCTTTGAGGAAGGCATCGATGTAGACCGCGCGATCGCCGAGCAGGTAGCTCTCGGGCACTGACTTTACGATGTCTGATGGTCCCGCCTGCTGAATCCATTTGTTCGCACGTACGATTGCGTTGGTCAGCGCCTGCACCGTGTTCGGATTCTTGTCGATGAAGGACACCGGTGCATACAACGTCGCCGCCGGCATCGGTCCGCCGAATACCCTATCCGCCTCCGCGACGTCACGCGTGTCCGAAATGATCTGAATGTCGTTGCTGCGCATTAACATCGTAATGACCGGATCGAGGTTCGAAATCGCATCGATCTGGCCGGCGCGCAAGGCCGCCACCGCTCCCTGTGCAGCACCCACGCCAACAAAGGACACGTCGCTCGGTTTCAAGCCAGCCTTGGCAAGAATGAAATTCGCCATGATGTTGGTTGAAGATCCCGGAGCACTAACCCCGATTTTCTTTCCTTTCAAATCGGCCACCGACTTGTAGTTGGGCATCGTTTTCGTGCTAACGCCCATCACGATCTGTGGCGCCCGGCCTTGCAGCACAAATGCCCGCATCGGCTGGCCCTTGGCCTGCATGTTGATGTTGTGCTCGAACGCCCCGGACACGACGTCTGCGCTGCCACCGACCACCGCCTGCAAAGCGCGCGCGCCGCCTGCGAAGTCGACGATGGTGACTTCAAGCCCCTCGGCTTCGAAAAACTTCATCTGCTCGGCGATCGTCAGCGGCAGGTAATACAACAGGTTCTTGCCGCCTACCGCAATAGTGACCTTTTTGCGCTCGAGCGTTTGCGCGTTTCCGACCGCAGGAAAAATCAGCACCGTTGCTCCGGCGGCCAGCAGTTCACGCCGAGTGATCATTGTTCTCATTGTGGGATCTCCTTGTGAACCGACGAGCCTAGCGCAGCTCGTGACCAACCGCTGCCCCGCAAGTACCCCTAGGTGTACGGCCCAGATCTAGCCCAGCACACTTAATAAGAAGATTGCAATACACGCGCCGTAGCCGGCAAACCAGACGACCGATCGTGCCCAATGCCAGTCCACCACGTAGCATGCAAGGTAGGCGATGCGTGCGAGGACGAACGCGATCGCAAGCAGGTCGAGCCTGCCCTGGGGCGCATTCGTCAGGTGCGCAACAATGACAGCCGCAGCGAAGAACGGAAATGCCTCAAAGCTGTTCGCCTCG
>DATLMT010000078.1:0-8854 GCA_035537135.1 Burkholderiaceae bacterium
TCGAGTCTCCAGTGCGGATTATTTTCTGCGAGTTTACTCACCCGTCTGTCTGAGCCTTGGCGCTGTCAACCAGCGCTCAGTCGATGCGTTTTTGAGAGTGACCAAATGCGGTCAACAACTCTATGGGAGTCACGATGAAGAAATCGATCGCTTTGCTGATCGGGGCAACATTTGCGGGCATTGCTCTCGCACAAACGCCGGCACCAACCGTGCCGCCGGTCACCACACCGCGCGCCGCTACTGCACCGGTTGAAGTAAAGCCTGCCGCTTCTGCGAGCACCGCCAGCAAGGCTGATGTGAAGACCGACAAAGCTGCAGCGGGTGCCGCAGCGAAAACGACCGATGCGAAGGTCAAGGCACCGAAGAAGCCCAAAGTCTCGAAGCACGCGACAAACGGCAGCGGCAATGCTAAGGGCGACGTAAAGGCGGATTCCAATGCCGACGTGAAGGCCGCGGCCAAGACCGATGCCAAAGTCGACATGAAGAAGACCGACAAGAAGCTGTAAGCAAAGCTCGACCGAGAGAAGAGGCAGGGCTGTGTCCCTGCCTTTTCTTTGCCGGGTTAAAGTCAACCATGCTTAAACGATTTCTCGCGCTAGTGGCCGGCGCGTTGACGATGTCTAGCTTGCTGGCGCAACAGGCGCCGCAAGCAGCGCTGCCTACGATGAAGCTGACCATCGGAATTCACGTGATCACGGCCGAAGTCGCTTCCACTCCTCAATCACGCATGATCGGATTGATGATGCGCGAGCATTTAGCCCCGAATCACGGTATGGCATTCGTGTTTGAAGACAAGTCTCAACATTGCTTCTGGATGCGCAACACGGTGATACCGCTTTCAATCGCATTTATCGATGATGATGGAACGATCAGCAATATTGCAGACATGGCTCCAAAGAGTGAAGCCTCGACGTGCCCGCTGCGCCCCGTGCGCTACGCGCTCGAAATGAGCCAGGGCTGGTTCGCCAAACGCGGCGTCACCGCGGGCCAAAGAATCGCCGGGCTGCCCTCGCCGCGCTGATCGCTATTGGTAGTTCTTCGAAGCAAAATCCCAATTGACGAGATTGCCGAAGAATGTCTCGATGAATTTGGGACGCGCATTGCGGTGGTCGATGTAATACGCGTGCTCCCACACGTCGAGCGTCAGCAGCGGCTTGTCACCTGTCGTCAACGGGGTGCCGGCATTGCTGGTGTTGACGATATCGACCCCGTCACCCTTTTTCACAAGCCAGGTCCAGCCCGAGCCGAAGTTTCCGACTGCGCTCTTAGAGAACGCTTCCTTGAACGCCGTATACGCGCCCCACTTCTTCGTAATGGCATCGCCCAGCGCTCCGCGCGGTTCGCCGCCACCCTTCGGCGCCATGCAGCTCCAGAAAAACGTGTGGTTCCAAACTTGCGCGGAGTTGTTGAACACTCCACCCGACGATTTGCGGATGATGTCCTCGAGCGGCAAGTTCTCGAACTCGGTGCCCTTGATGAGATTGTTCAGATTAGTGACATACGCCTGATGGTGCTTGCCATAGTGATACTCGAATGTCTCCTTAGACATGTGCGGCTCAAGCGCGTCCTTTGCGTACGGCAGCGGGGGCAGTGTGTGTTCCATCGTGGCCTCAGTTTGGGTGGTGCGTGGCAGACGTAAGAAAGCGAGCGCCGATTCTATCGCTCGACGTCCGCGTCGCGTTTCGTCAGCACCGATTGCACTTGCGCGTGCGCCTTGCCGCTCGCGAACAGAAGCTGCAGCTCGTCTCCGCTGCGCAGCCGGGCTGCGTCGGTGACTGCACGGCCGTCACGTCCCAGCGCGATCGTATAGCCGCGCGCAAGCACGGCGTGCGGATCAATCGCGTGCAGGCGCGCCGCCACCGACGCCAATCGCATCGAATGGAAGCTCACGCACCTCGCTACGTGCGCCGCGAGTGCTGCAACGCGTTCGCTCGGCTGCACCGCGAGACCGGCACGCCGTGCGCCGAGCAGCCGCTCCCGCAGCCTTCCAAGCTTTGCACGGCGCACAGCAAGCAACTGCGCGATCGAACCCGATGCACGCGACTGCAGCGACCGGGCGCGGGAATCAAGCGCCAGCAACGGCATACGCGGTTTGGCCAAGGCGCGCTGCGCATAATCCAGTCTTTGCTCTAGCGCTTGCATGCGCAGCGCCTGCACGCGCCGCAGCTGCTGCGCGCAACGTCTAACGTCGCCTAGCAGTGCCGACGCGGCGGGCGCTACCAACTCCGCCGCGGCGGTGGGCGTTGGGGCGCGCAAATCAGCCGCGAAGTCGGCAATCGTGACGTCGCTCTCGTGACCAACGCCGACAATGACGGGGATCGGGCACGCCCCGATCGCGCGCGCCACGATCTCTTCGTTAAACGGCCACAGATCTTCGATCGAACCGCCACCGCGCACCAACAGCACCACATCGACGGCGTCCTGCGCCGCCCGACGCCCAACGCGCGCCAGCATGTCGGCGATCTGTGCGCCCGCCCCTAGGCCCTGAACTGGCACCGGACAAACGACAACGCCGACATACTGAGCGCGCCGGCATAGCGTCGTGACGACGTCTGGCAACGCTGCAGCCTGCATTGACGTCACGATTGCAACGCGACGCGGAATTCGCGGCAGCCGGCGCTTGCGCTCGCTTGCAAACAGCCCTTCCGCGGCAAGCTGCGCTTTCAAACGCAAGAATTCCTCGAAAAACCTCCCCTGCCCCGCGCGGCGCATCGATTCGACGCCCAGCTGAAATTCGCCGCGCGCTTCGTACAGCGAAACGACCGCGTCGACTTCAACCGCGTCGCCGTCGCGCGGCATCCAGCCGAGCAACACGTTGCGCGTACGAAACATCACACAGCGAACCTGGGCCTGATCGTCCTTCAACGCAAAGTACCAATGACCGCTTGTCGCGCGCGTTACATTGGCAATTTCGCCGCGAACCCGCACCAATGGGAAGCTCCGCTGCAGCAAGCCCGAAACTGCGCGGTTCAGCGCGGAAACTGTCAGCGCAGGCCGCGTGTTTTCTGCATTCCGTCCTTCGAAGTCAAGCTCCATGCGGGTTTCCAAGCAAAACCTGTCCACACATCGAGGCAGATTGCCGATCGCGCTGATGCGTGAGCCTTGTTCCGTGCATGCTTAAGTTAACGTATTGAAATTGATCAACTTTCAATCACTGCCTAAGCGCTGTGCAAGCGATACAAACCAAATTGCAACAAAGGCTTAGGGTTGCACGCCACTACTTCTTCACATACTTGTCCACAGTAACTGTGGAAACTTGCTGCGCTGTAGAAGCTTGCTGCCCGTGCAAGGCATCTCTACAGTGCGCGCTCGCGCAAGCGCCCCTTTTGCAAAGGATTCCCGTTGTTTGCCATCCTCGCTGAACTCGGCTGGCCTATTTGGCCGCTCATCTTGGCTTCCATCTTTGCACTGGGCCTGATCATCGAACGCTCAATCGCTCTGCAGCGAAAAATAATAGTCCCGCCAACGCTGTTGTCCGACGTCATCGGCATTTGGCGTAAGCGCCAGATCACGCCCGACGTGCTCGCCAAGCTGGAAGCCAATTCGCCCCTGGGCCGCGTGCTCGCGGCCGGTCTGCGTAACGAGCGAACCGGGCGCGAGGGCGCGATGCAGCAAATCGAGGCCGCCGGCGCTGTGGTGGCGAACCGGCTAACGAAGAATTTGACACTGCTTGGCTCGATCGGCTCGATTGCACCACTGCTGGGTTTGTTGGGCACTGTTGTTGGCATGATTGCCATTTTCGCCTCCCAGCAGGCCGGATCGAACCCGCAAGAATTGGCTCGTGGCATTTCGGTGGCCCTATACAGTACGGCGCTGGGGATCATCATCGCAGTTCCCTCGGTACTGGCGTATCGATACTTCAAGCGTCTGGTGGATGATTACCTGGTCGACATGGAGGAACAGGCCGAGCGGATGTTGGAAGCCGTCTATGCGCTAGCGAAGTCTGATCGAGTGGATCGCTGATGCGATTTCGCCGCGCGCTCGATGAGGAGCCCGAGCTCAATCTGATTCCGTTGATCGATGTTCTGCTGATCGTGTTGATCTTTCTTGCGGTCAGCACCACCTACTCGCGCTTTGCGGAGCTGCAAATTACGCTGCCATCGGCAGATGCGTCGCAGCCCACGGTGCAGCCGAACGAAGTCAACGTTGCGGTCACCGCTGACGGCCGCTACGCCATCGATAGGCAGTTGCTGGCGTCGACCGAGGTGCGCGGATTCGCCGAGGCGCTACGTGTCGCGAGCAAAATCGCCGACGGTAAAACCGCAGAGTCGGTCTTGCTGATCATCAATGCCGACGCGCAGGCTCCGCACCAAGCCGTGATCGGCGTCATGGAAGCGGCGCGCCTGGCCGGCATTGTGCGAATTAGCTTTGCTACCCAGCGCACTGACGGCGGCAAGTAAGCGCCGGCAATTTGCAGTCGACTTAGGATCGCCGTGCTGCGCACTCGGGTTCAGCTCGTGCTCGCCGATGCATGGCAGCGCCGCGGCGTTGTCGCGTGGTTACTGACGCCCCTAGCAGCGATTTACTACCTGATCTACGTTGGCCGCTGTGCACTCTATGCAATGCAGCTATTACGCCCCGCCCGGATTGATGTGCCGGTCGTCGTCGTCGGCAACTTGTACGTCGGGGGCACTGGCAAGACCCCACTGACGGTTGAACTGGTGCGTGCTCTGATCGCGCGTGGCTGGCGACCAGGCATCGTTTCGCGCGGGTACGGCGCGCAAGACTCGCAGGCGCGCCTGGTACGCAGCGAAGACGCTGCGCGGCACGTCGGTGATGAGCCGCTGCTGATCGTGCGTGCCACTGCTGCGCCGCTGGCGATCGGGAAGCGGCGCGTCGCGGCCGCACAGCGGTTGCGCGCTGCACACCCCGAATGCGATGTGATCGTCGCGGACGACGGTCTGCAGCACCTGCAACTATGTCGCGACATGGAAATTGCATTGATCAACCATCGTGGGCTCGGCAACGGCTGGCTGTTGCCCGCCGGCCCGCTGCGCGAGCCAAGAAGCAGGCTCGACGGGGTCGATGCCATCGTGCTCAATGGCGCTGAGGCCGAGATCACTGCCGCAGCCCCGCGCTATCAAATGCGAACCCGCGTGACCACTGCGTTCGCTTTGCATGACCCGAAGCTTCGCATTGAGCTGGCGGCACTCGCGGCCGAGCAGCGCACGCACGGCTGGAGAGTAACTGCTGCAGCTGGCATCGGCGCGCCGGACCGATTTTTTTCGATGCTGCGCGCAACAGGTCTTGCCATTGAAGGGCTGCCCCTGGCCGATCACTTTGACTATCAGACGAATCCGTTTTCCGAATGTGTCGCGGACCGGATTCTGATCACCGAAAAGGACGCCGTAAAATGCGCCGACAATTCTTGGCTGGCAAACGACTTACGCCTGTGGGTCGTACCGCTGGTGACCGAGGTTGATCCGGCGCTTATCGATGCCGTCGTCGCACGGATATCTGCGACTAAAGACACAAGAGAGAAGTCCGATGGACCATCGCCTGCTTGACATCCTCGTGTGCCCAATCTGCAAGGGCCTGCTTGAATATCGCAAGAGTGCTCAGGAGCTGGTGTGCAAGGCCGATTCGCTTGCGTATCCGATTCGTGACGGCATTCCTGTAATGCTTGAGTCGGATGCCCGCAAAGTCGAGCCGGCCGAGCTCGGCCGCTGATCGCCGCTCGGCTGTCTCAGTGGAGTTTCTTGTAATCGTGCCGGCGCGTTTGGCGTCGACACGACTGCCGAACAAGCCGCTCGCCGACATCGGCGGCGCCCCAATGGTGGTTCAGGTCGCCCGTAACGCCGCCCAAAGCGGTGCAGCGCGCGTTGTCGTGGCCGCGGATGACGAAGCCATTATCGCGGCCTGCCGCGCGCACGGCGTCGATTCGATATTGACATCCAGACAACATCAAAGTGGCACCGACCGGCTGGCAGAGGCAGCGCGCTTGCTGGCGCTCGAACCGCGCACAATCGTGGTCAACGTGCAGGGCGACGAACCGTTGCTGCCGCCGGCCGTCATTCGCGACGTCGCGCAACTGCTGCATGCACGCCCTAATTGCGAAATTGCGACGGCCGCACACCCGATTGTCGACGCGATCGAGTTCTTCAGCCCTGACGTCGTCAAAGTCGTCATAGACGCCGAGTCACGTGCGCTGATGTTTTCTCGCGCTCCGATTCCATGGTCGCGCGACGCTTTTTCGGCAGCGCGCGACCAGTCGCTTCCCGAACGGCTGCCCCTGGGGCTGCCGGCCCTGCGCCACGTCGGGCTGTACGCGTATCGCGCTGCATTTCTGGCCCGCTTTCCTTCGCTGCCACGACCGACAATCGAAGAGCACGAAAAGCTGGAGCAGCTGCGCGCGCTGGCACATGGCATTGGAATCGCGGTTTTGCAGCTCGCCGCGACACTGCCACCAGGAGTGGATACAGCCGATGACTTGCAGCGCGTGCGAGCCATGATCCGGAGCTAGACTTGCGCGCACTCGTCTGAGAATTCGGGGGTCTTCATGAGGCGCATCAAACGTTACCTAGCGGCATTCGCCGCAGCCGCTGCACTCACCGCTACGACTGCCGACGCCAAGACGCTGCGCTGGGCCTCGCAGGGCGACCCGCAGACCGCCGATCCGTTCTCGCAGAACGAAGGCCTGACCAACATGTTTTCGCAGTCGGTGCACGACACGCTGGTGATGCGCGACAACACGCTAAAGCTGGTGCCGGGGCTCGCCACTAGCTGGCAGCAGGTCAATCCAACCACGTGGCGCTTTACGCTGCGCCAGGGCGTCAAGTTCCACGATGGCTCGCCCTTTACCGCCGATGACATCGTTTTTTCGTACGAGCGCGCCAGCCATCCAAACTCACAGTTGCGCCAGTACGCGATCCCGGTGGGCAAGCCGCGCAAGATCGACGACTTCACGGTTGAGTTCGTCCAAGACAAGCCGAATCCAATTACGCTCGAACACGCGACCACGATTTACATCATGAGCAAGGCGTGGGCGACCAAGAACAAGGTTGAGCGCCCGCTGGATTTCAAAGCGAAGGAAGAGACGTTCGCTTCTCGCAACGCCAACGGCACCGGCGCGTGGATTTTGGCAACGCGCGAGCCAGGAATTCGCACGGTGCTGAAACGCAATCCTGACTGGTGGGGCCTTAAAGACGGCCGCGGCCCCGGCAATGTCACCGAAGTAATTTATACGCAGGTCAGTGCTGACGCCACGCGCACTGCGGCGCTGTTGTCGGGTCAGGTCGACTTTATTTTGGACCCGCCGCCGCAGGACGTGCGCCGCATCGAAGAGAACAAGGGAACCAAGATCGCACGCGGACCCGAAAATCGCGTCGTGTTCTTCGGCTTCGACCAAGCGCGCGACGAGCTGCTGTATTCGAACGTCAAGGGAAAAAATCCCTTCAAGGATGTTCGCGTACGACAGGCCGTGTATCACGCGATCGACATCGAAGCCATCAAATCGCGCATCATGCGAGGCTCGGCGTTGCCCACCGGCGGCATTACGCCGTCTATCACGGCGTCGAACCCGGATGCCGAAAAGCGTCTGCCGTATGACATGAACCGCTCGAAGCAATTGCTTGCCGAGGCCGGCTACGCGAACGGCTTCGAGGTCACGCTGGACTGCCCGAACAATCGCTACGTGAACGATGAGGAGATCTGCATTGCCGTTGCATCGATGCTGGCCAAAGTGGGTATCAACACCAAGGTGAACACGCAGCCGCGCGCCACCTACTTTCCGAAGCTAGAAAAATACGACACCAGCATGTTCATGCTCGGTTGGGGTGGCGCCATTACGGACGCTCAGACGATGCTTTCGCCGGTGCTGCGCTCGAAGGACGATAAAACCGGCAACGGGTCGTTCAACTACGGCCGCTACGTCAATCCTAAGCTCGACGCGCTGATCGACAGCGCGGCGGTCGAGCCTGATCCGGAGAAACGACGCGAGGTCATCCGCCAGGCGATCGCCGAGCACAACGCGCAGGTGCACCATGTACCGCTGCACCGGCAAATGATTCCTTGGGCCATGCGCAGCAACGTGACAGCAGTGCACCGGCCCGACAACGCACTGAACATGGAGTCGGTCACCATCGGCAGCAACGAATAGAACATTGCGGTTCAAAAGGGGCCGGCTTGCCGGCCCTTTTCTTTGCATCGGCTCATTTGGGTAAACTCGCGCGCTGCCGGTCGACCGCGGCAGTCGCTTATAACTACAAAATAAGAAGTCGGGACGGAGATGCGACTCATACTGCTTGGGCCACCGGGCGCGGGCAAAGGCACGCAAGCGGCTTTCATCAAGGAGCGTTACAAAATTCCGCAGATATCAACTGGAGACATGTTGCGCGCCGCCATCGTCGCGGGCACTCCACTCGGCCTCGCTGCCAAGCAAGTGATGGACGTGGGGGCGTTGGTGTCCGACGACATCATCATCGGCCTGGTTAAAGAGCGCCTGCTTGCGCCGGACACGGCCAGCGGCTATCTGTTCGACGGCTTTCCACGGACCATCCCGCAGGCGGAGGCAATGACGGATGCCAGCGTCAAGCTGGACTACGTGCTCGAGATCGACGTTCCGAAAGACGACATCATCGACCGAATGAGCGGGCGCCGGGTGCACGCACCCAGCGGGCGTGTTTATCACGTGAAGTTCAATCCGCCGAAGGTGGAGGGCAAGGACGATGTCACGGGAGAGGCGCTGATTCAGCGCGACGACGATAAGGAAGAGACGGTGCGCAAGCGGCTGCGCGTTTATCGCGACCAAACCAGCGCGTTGGTCGGTTACTACTCCAACCTAGCGGCCGGCGGCAGAACGGACGCACCGAAGTATCGGCGTATTTCCGGAGTCGGAAGCGTTGACCAGATCAAG
>DATLMT010000079.1:0-3878 GCA_035537135.1 Burkholderiaceae bacterium
TACAGGTGATCGGCAAAGGTGCGGCGCAAAGCTGGCAGATGGACAATCGCGGCGGCACTATGGTGGACGGCAAGTTCGACTTCGGGTTTGCAGTCGATTGGATGCGCAAAGATCTTGGTTTGTGCCTGGAAGAGGCGCGCAGCAACCACGCGCCACTGCCCGTCGCCGCCTTGGTCGATCAGTTCTATGCAGACGTGCAGGCGCTGGGAGGCGCGCGCTGGGATACTTCGTCGCTGATCAAGCGGTTGCGGCCAACAAAGTAGCCGGCGTGGAAGCGGGCTCTGCTGAAAATTCTCTCCAGAGCTCGCTTGCCGCTTTACGTCCGACGTTGCTCGCGATCGCGCGCATGCATCTGCGTAACGAGACCTGGGCCGAGGACGTCGTCTCGGAGACTTTCGTCGCTGCGCTCGAAGGCTCACGCACTTTTGCAGGTCATTCACAGCTGAAGACATGGGTAGTCGGCATCCTTAAGCACAAGATCATCGATCAGTTCCGCCGCACCAAGCGCGAAGTGTCAAGCGATGCACAGCTAGAAGCCGCGCAAGTAGAGACTTTCGATGAGCTGTTCGCCGCTGATGGCCATCGGCTGAACGCGCCGCAGGACTGGGGCGACCCTGAGGAGAGCTTGAACCGCTCTCAGTTCTTCGATGTGCTGCAGATGTGTGTCGACCAACTGCCCACCGCCCTGGCTCGTATTTTTATGATGCGGGAATGGCTCGAGTATGAAACGGAAGAAATCTGTAAGGAACTCAGCATCACTTCGACCAACTGTTTCGTCATGTTATTTCGGGCGCGCATGCGCCTGCGCGAGTGCCTGGAATTGCAATGGTTTGGAAAGGCATGATATTCGGCTGGATTCGAATTTCGTGCAGTCGTGCGCACCGGCTGCTATCCGAGCGGCTGGATGGACCGATTAGGCCCGCAGATAGCTGGCGTCTGCGGCTGCACCTGGTCATTTGCGAAATGTGTTCGCGCTTCGAGCGCCAGATCGAGTTGATGCGAACCGCCGTGCGCCGCATTGGGCAATAGGACTTCAAATGCACGCCACGCTGCCGCTGTTACGGGCCACCGATTTCCCGCGGATTCGGCGGCGCGCGATCGATTCGCTGCAGGTCAATCTCGGCTACACCTGCAATCAGACATGCGTGCATTGCCACGTAAACGCAGGTCCAAACCGCACCGAGCAGATGGATCGCGCGACGGTCGATCTGGTGCTCGAAGTGGTGCGCGCCCGTTCGATCCGCAGCCTGGACCTAACTGGCGGCGCGCCGGAGCTGAACGTGCATTTCAGATTTCTGGTCAGCGCTGCGCGCGCACTGGGTGCGGAAGTGATCGACCGCTGCAACCTGACGATTCTCGAGGAACCCGGGCAGGAAACACTCGCTGAGTTTCTCGCGGGCGAAGGCGTGCGCGTGGTGGCGTCATTGCCGTGCTACTCGCAGGAGAACGTCGACAAGCAGCGCGGCGCTGGCGTGTTTGACAAAAGCATTCGCGGCTTGCAGAAGTTGAATTCGCTCGGCTATGGTCAGCACGACTCCGGGTTGATGCTCGAGCTGGTCTACAACCCGCAAGGCCCGGCGTTACCCCCACCCCAGGTCAAGCTCGAGGGCGACTACAAGCGCCTGCTGGGCGAAAACTTCGGCATTCGGTTTAACCGCTTGCTGACAATTACCAACCAGCCCATTTCCCGCTTCGGCAGCACGCTGGTCAGCAAGGGCACGTTTCGCGATTACATGGCGCTGTTGCGTGCCGCACATCGCGAAGACAATCTCGACGGTGTGATGTGCCGCAGTCTGGTATCGGTCGACTGGCGCGGCTACCTGTATGACTGCGACTTCAATCAGATGCTTGCCATACCGCTGCGCGAACAAGGCCGTCGTGCGGAGCGCGTGCATCTGGCCGATCTGTTGGTCACAGACCTCGCCGACAACCCCATCGCGATCGCCGATCACTGCTACGCATGCACAGCCGGTCAAGGCTCGTCGTGCGGCGGTGCGCTTGCAGAGTAGTCATGGATCGCGGCGCCGGGCGCGTTTGCCCCGCATCCTATAGCTACTCACCCTCATCGTTTGCGCGCGCTCCTGAGTTGCGAGCAGCAGTGCTGTATGTCGCCGGGGGGCTCTATGGCAACCGCTTCGCACTGGCAGAGATCGAACGCATGGCGAGCTGCGAGACGGTACCGGCGCACATCATTTTCAACGGCGATTTTCATTGGTTCGACGCGGACGCCGAAAACTTCGCACACATCGACGACGCCGTGGCACGACACACCGCGTTGCGAGGCAATGTAGAAACCGAGTTGGCCGGCGATGATGAAGCGAACGGCTGCGGCTGCGCGTACCCCGAAGCAGTGCCCGATCAAGAGGTCGAGCGCTCTAACGCGATATTGAACAGGCTGCGCACGGCGGCGCGCCGCGTCGACGCGATCAGCCCCGGCGTGCGTGCCCGGCTCGCCGCGCTGCCAATGCACTTGGTAGCCGAGGTCGGCGACACTCGGATCGGAATTGTGCATGGCGATGGCTGGGCGCTAGCAGGTTGGCGCTTTGCGCACGATTCGCTGCACAACACGGAGGCCAAGCGCGCGCTCGGCGCGCTATTCGAACTGGCGGCGCTCGATGGCTTTGCATCGACGCACACCTGCCTGCCTGCGCTGAAGCTGTTCGATACGCCGCTAGGCGAGCGCTTCGTCGTTAACAACGGTGCCGCAGGCATGCCGAACTTCAGCAATACACGCTATGGGTTGATCACGCGCTTGGCGCTTACGCCGGTCCCGCCCGCGCTCGCCGCATGTCGGCTGTACGGTGCCGACGTTGGCGCCGTTTACGTCGATGCACTGGCAGTGCGTTTCGATGCGCGCGCGTGGACTGAGGAGTTCGAGCAGCTATGGCCCGAACACTCGGCAGCGTATGTTTCGTACCGTCACCGCATCGTCAACGGACCTGACTTTTCGATCGACGATGCGTTGGGCCGCGCACCGTTGCGCGAGTGTGTCGCCGCCGCGTAAGGCATTCTCCGCCCGGTTCGATGCAGCGGCGCTGCACGGGCGCAAGGATCGAAGGATGAGAAGCTCGTGAACAAGACTCGCCTGCTGGTTGCACTGATACTGATTGCAGCCATCGCTGCATTTTTCATCTTGGACCTCAAGCAGTACGTATCGCTTGAGTTTTTTCAGGCGCAGCGCGCGAGGATCGACTCGTATTACGCCGCGCATCCGTGGCAAACCGTTGCAATCTTTCTGGCGATTTACATCACGATGGCTGCGCTCTCGGTTCCGGGCGCGACCATTCTGACGCTGGTGGGCGGCGCAATCTTCGGTCTTGTCGTGGGCACGATTCTAGTTTCGTTTGCGTCGGCCATCGGCGCCACGCTTGCATTCCTGGCATCGCGGCTGCTGTTGCGTGACTGGGTACAGACGAAATTCGGCGATCGCCTCGCACCCGTCAACGCCGGCGTCGAAAAGGAAGGCGCGTTCTACTTGTTTGCGCTGCGTCTCGTGCCGCTGTTTCCTTTCTTCGTCGTCAATTTGTTGATGGGGCTGACCAAGGTCCGCACGTGGACGTTTTACTGGGTAAGCCAGCTCGGGATGTTGGCAGGCACGATCGTTTACGTATACGCCGGTACGAAGCTCGGCGAGTTCCGCATTTCGGCGGGGCTGGTGATTGCTTTTGCGCTGCTCGGCATTTTCCCGCTTGTTGCAAAGAAAGTGCTCGATGCGATCAAAGCACGACAGGTATATGCAAGATGGAACGATAGGCGCCCTGCGTCGTACGACTACAACCTGGTTGTCATCGGCGCCGGCTCGGCGGGGTTGGTCTCGGCGTACATCGCCGCGGCAACCAAGGCAAAAGTGGCGCTGATCGAGAAGCACAAGATGGGCG
>DATLMT010000080.1:0-5238 GCA_035537135.1 Burkholderiaceae bacterium
CTTCTTTGCTTTGCCGCCAGGCGTCGTTTATCTGGATGGCAACTCACTCGGTGCATTGCCGCACGCAGCGCGCGAGCGCGTTCTGCAGGTGCTCGTGCACGAATGGGGCGAAGGGCTGATCCGCTCGTGGAACGCGGCGCGCTGGATCGACTTGCCGCAGCGTGTCGGCGCCAAGATTGCCCGGTTGATTGGCGCACAGCCAGATGAGGTGATCTGCGCTGATTCAACGTCCATTAACCTGTTCAAGGTGCTAACTACCGCGCTGCGCATGCAGGCATCGCGCCCGCAGGTTTCAGTGGACCAACGCAATGTGATCGTGTCAGAGAAGGCCAACTTTCCGACCGATCTGTACGTTGCACAAGGGCTGATCGATCTGCTCGGCCAGGGCCACGAATTAAAGCTGGTCGAGTTCGACGACGCGGCGGATGCGATCGACGACCGCACGGCAGTCGTGATGCTGACGCACGTGAACTACAAGACCGGCGCTATGCACGACATGAATGCATTGACGCGGTGCGCCCATAACGCCGGCGCGCTAATGGTCTGGGATCTGTCGCACTCGGCCGGCGCAGTGCCCGTTGCTTTGAATACGGCTGCGGCCGATTTCGCTGTGGGGTGCGGGTACAAGTATCTGAACGGTGGGCCCGGCGCGCCAGCATTTGTCTTTGTAGCCAGCCGCCACTTGTCCGCCATGGCCGACGACACCTACGCGCAGCCGCTCGCGGGATGGCTTGGTCACCACGCCCCGTTCGACTTTCTCGCGCACTATCGGCCCGCCACGTCAATTGATCGCTACGCGGTCGGAACGCCGTCAATCGTTGCCATGTCCGCGCTCGACGTCGGCGTCGACACAGTGCTCGGCGCCGGCATCGACGCGCTGCGCGTGAAGTCGATTGCGCTTACGCAACTGTTCATCGGGCTCGTTGAGCAGTATTGCGCCGGCCAGGGCCTATCGCTCGCCTCTCCGCGCGACGCGGAGCGACGCGGCAGCCAAGTCTGTTTTTCGCACCCACACGCCTATGCGGTGATGAAGGCGCTGATCAAGCGCGGCGTGATCGGCGATTTTCGCGCGCCCGATATTCTTCGCTTCGGCTTCGCGCCGCTGTATGTCGGTTACGCCGATGTTTGGGACGCGGTACAGGCCTTGAACCAAGTACTTGCTAAACGCGAGTGGCAGCACGCGGAATTTCAGACGCGCGAGGCCGTGACCTAGCGATATCTGGCGATGAACGACACGCGCTACGGCGATTACCTCGCGCTGGATTCCATTCTCGATGCGCAACACCCGCGCTCGTCCGATCCGAACGAGCTTTTGTTCATCATTCAGCACCAGACCAGTGAACTGTGGATGAAGCTCGCTTTGCACGAGCTGCGCGCCGCACGCGATGCGATTCGTGCCGACGATCTTCCGCCGGCCTTCAAGATGCTGGCGCGCGTGTCGCGCATCATGGAGCAACTCGTGCATGCGTGGGGCGTGTTGGCCACGATGACGCCGAGCGAATACAGCGCCATTCGGCCGCATCTTGGAACCAGCTCGGGCTTCCAGTCGTGGCAGTATCGCGCGATCGAGTTCTTGCTTGGAAACAAGAACGCCGCGATGCTGCGCTCGCACGCGCATCGGCCACTGCAACTGTCGAATCTGCAGCAAGCGCTTGCGGAGCCATCACTCTATGACGAAGCGATCCGACTTCTCGCGCGCCGCGGATTTGCGATCGATCAAATCGCCGCGCGGCGTGACGTGTCACAGCCTTACACGTCGGACCCGTCGGTCGAACGTGCGTGGCTCACTATCTATCGGACGCCGCGCGACCACTGGGAGCTGTACGAGCTCGCCGAAGACCTGGTCGATCTCGAGGACGCATTTCGCCTGTGGCGGTTTCGTCATGTCACGACCGTCGAACGCATCATTGGATTCAAGACGGGCACAGGCGGCACCAGCGGCGTAGCCTACCTGCGCAAAATGCTCGACGTCGTTCTCTTTCCCGAGCTATGGAAAGTCAGAACGGATTTGTGAAGCGCGATCGATGAAGACATTGCAGCCCCCCGCCTGGCCCCGACCACGCGGTTATTCGAACGGCATCGCCGCGCGCGGCACGACTATCGCGGTTGCTGGGCAAATCGGCTGGAATGCGAACAGCGTGTTTGAAACCGATGATCTGGTCGGTCAAATGCGCCAAGCGTTGTCCAACGTACTGATCATTTTGGCCGAAGCCAACGCCGGGCCGCAGCACGTTGTCAGGATGACGTGGTACCTGTTGAGTCGCGACGAGTATGTGGCGCGCCTCGACGAAATCGGTGCGGCTTATCGTGAGCTGATGTCGACGCACGGGAACGTGCACTATCCCGCGATGACCGCGGTGCAGGTCGCAGCGCTGATCGAGCCCGAGGCGAAGGTCGAGATCGAGGTGACCGCGATCTTGCCTGATTGATTCAACGATCTAGTGGCCGAAAGCTGCCTGGTCTTAGTCTGGCTCCGGACCTCACACGCTGGTCATCGGGTACTGGTCGAGCGCCTCGGTCTTCCGCTATAACCAAGTGGCAAGGCCGCGACGTGATCGGTCAGAAGCGTCATCTTGCGGTGCCAGCTAGACCTCGCGGCTCCATCACTCCGCCGTGATCTTCGCTTCGCGGATCACCCTGCCCCATTTGACGGTCTCACTGCCGATGAATGATTCGAACTCGGCTGGCGTGCTGCCAACCGGAATCGTGCCCATTTCATCAAGTCTTTGTTTGACGTCCGGCAGCTTCACGATGGCTGCAACTTCGTCTGCAACGCGGTTGATGACCGCCGGCGGTGTGCCGGCGGGTGCCAGGATTCCGGCCCACGTACTGCCGGTAAAGCCTTTGATGCCCTGCTCGATGAAGGTCGGCACGTCGGGCAGCGCGGCGAGACGCGTGTCGCTCGCGACACCGATCAATCGCACCTTTCCCGCTTTGCCCGGACTGATCAAGCCGACGGCAGCATCCATGAACAACTGAATATGGCCGCCCATCAAATCCGTCAGCGCGGGTGCCGAGCCCTTGTATGGAACGTGCACCATGCTCGTTTGCGTCAGCGACTTCAGCAATTCAGTCGTCAAGTTAACCGCTGATCCGTTGCCGCTGGAGCCATAGCTCACTTTGCCGGGATTCTTGCGCGCATAGTCGATCAAATCGCTCGCGTTCTTGAAGGGCGTGTCATTGTTCACCGCAGCCACCAGCGGAGAGACGCCGATCAGCGACACCGCAGCGAGATCCTTTTTCGGGTCATACGGCAATTTCGGATAAAGCGTGGTGTTCGCCGCATAGGCGGCGATCACGACCGCCAACGTATATCCGTCCGGCGGCGATTTCGCGAGCGCGTCGACGCCGATAATGCTGTTTGCGCCAGGCTTGTTGTCGATCACGACGGACTGCCCAAGCCGCTCCTGCAACTTCTGCGTCACCAGCCGCGCAGTGATATCGGTGAAGCCGCCAGGCGTGTACGGAACGATGACCTTGATCGGCTTCGACGGCCAAGCCTGAGCGCCGACGCGCGGTACGAGCAAGGTGGCGGCGCCGGTAATAAGCGCGCGATTGAAACGTCGGCGGTTAATGTGCTCCGTGTTCATCGTGTCTCCTTCTTAACGGCTCTTAAGCATCCCGCGAGATAACGCTCGCGCAATTCGCGCTTCAGTATCTTGCCAATTGAGTTGCGTGGCAATTCGTCGACGCAAATCAGATCGTGCACCCTCTGCGTCTTGCCGACCCTCGCATTGATCCACTCGCGCAGATCGGCAGCGGCAATGTCATGTTGGGGATCCCGAACAACAAAAGCCACGGGCGTCTCACCCCACTGCACCGACGGCACGCCGACGACGGCTGCCTCATCCACCGCGGCGTGTGCGAGCAGCTGCACTTCCAGGTCACTCGAATAGATGTTGAAGCCGCCGGAGATGATCATGTCCTTCTTGCGATCAAACAGCGTCAGGAAACCCTCGGCGTCGAAGCGGCCGACATCGCCGGTGCGTATGAAACGCTTGCCGTCCGGGGCGTACCACTCGGCTTCGCGTGTCCGCTGCGGCTGGTTGTGATAGCCCGTCATCATCGTCGGCGAGTGTCCGACGACTTCGCCGGCTGCGCCGACCGGAACCACGCATCCGTCATCGTCGATCAACCGAATGTCATGGCCTTCGGCCGGCCGGCCGACCGTATGCAATTTATCGGGATGCCGGTGCGCTTCGAGAATGCAGGTGCCGCCGCCTTCCGTCATACCGTAAAACTCGACCAGGCCTCCGGGCCAACGCGCAAGGACATCGGCTTTCAACGCTGCCGAAAACGGCGCGCTGGTGGAAAACTTCATGCGGAACGACGACAGATCGTGGCGCCCGAAATCAGGCAGCGCCATGATGCGCTGGTACTGCACCGGCACCAGCATCGTATGCGTCGCGCAGTAAAGCTCGGCCAGCGCCAGATAAGCGGCTGCATCGAACTTGGCTAGCAGCACAACTGTGCCGCCCAAGCCGAGCGCAGGAAAAAACGCAACCAGTGTCGTGTTCGAATACAGCGGCGTCGCCAGGATGGTGACCGCGTCGGGCCCGTAGCCGTACGGAGTGCCGCGCAGCATGTGCATCCATCGCATAACGTGCGGCTGCACAACGCCCTTCGGTGTGCCGGTCGTACCGGACGAGTAGATCAGGTTAAATGGCGACTCCGGTTCGACCGTTACCGGCAGCAGTTGCGTGCCCGGCGCGGCAAGCCACTCATCGAATGGTTTTCCTGGCGCGCCGGCACCGAGGGCAATGCAACGCGGTGTCATTTCGCCGGGTACCAAGGCTGCCGCCGATGCATCGACGAACAGCAACCGGGCACCGGCGTCACGCAGCATCGACGCAAAAATAGCCGGCGTGACCGAAGCCGCAAGTGGTGCGACCACGGCACCCGCGCGCAAGGCTCCGAGAAACACTGCTGCCTGCTGGGGGGTAGTTGATCCGCACAACGCAATCACGTCGCCCACGCGGACGCCATCGCGCTGCAGCGCGACTGCGACGCGGTCCATCAGCGCATCGAGCTCAGCGAAGGTTAGCTGCTGATTCTTCTGATCTCCTTGTACTAAGGCCGGCTGATGCGGTCTCGCCGCCGCGTGCTCGCGCACCACATCTGCGATGTTGCGAAACGTCCGGCTGAACATCGCTCGTGAAGGCGTAATTACTTGGCAGCAGTCGATACCGCCGTAAATCGGCGCGACAGCGTTTCAGCTACACAGACTGGCCGGTCCGA
>DATLMT010000081.1:0-3347 GCA_035537135.1 Burkholderiaceae bacterium
GGTGTATGCGCGGAAGAATCCGTCGCCGCGCCACGCGATCCCGAGCGCAAAGAACAGCGTCAGCGAGCCCGCCAGTAGCAGCGCGATCACGGCTGGCTGGCGTCGGAAGGCTATTCCGAACGCGCGCGGCCACGCGAATTCTTCGTAAGACTCGAGCCGCACCTGCGCCAGCGCGCGCGGAAGGTTGACCGCGAATTCGTGCGGTGGCGCATATTGGCACGCTGCGTAGCAAGCGCCGCAGTTGTGGCAGAGGTTCGCCAGATAGTCGAGATCGTCGCGCGCAAAATCAATGCGCCGCTCGATCGCCGGAAACACCGCGCAATAACCTTCGCAGTAGCGGCACGCATTGCAGATGCCTGCCATGCGCGCGGCGTCTTGATACACAAGTGTCTTCAATGGATCGTTCGCGCCAATCGAGCGGCTTCGCGCCCGGCTACGCGCCCAAATACGGTGCCGATCGTCATTCCGATTCCCGCGACATAGCCCTGTCCGAGTACATTGCCCGCCATAATTTCGCCTGCGGCTAGCATGTTCGTCGCTTGTTGACCGTCGTTCATCACTATGCGCGCGCGTTCGTCGACACGGACGCCCAGATAAGTGAACGTGATTCCGGGTCGCAATGGATAACCAAAAAATGGCGGCGTGTCGATCTTTTGCGCCCAATGTGTTTTCGCCGGTGTCAGCCCTTCGGTGATGCAGTCGTCGAGGACTGCGTGATTGAACACGCCCGGAACGACGGCGGCGTTGAAGGCGTCGATCGTGGCGCGCAGCGCGCCGCCATCCAATCCCAGCTTGTCGGCGAGCTCTGTGATGGTTTCCGCACGTTCGCCCGGAAAAACCGTCGGCATGAAGCGACCCGTCGCTTTCGCATCGATGATTGAATAGGCGATTTGATCAGACTGCTGCGCGACCAGTCGGCCCCAGATTGCGTAGCGCTTCGGCCAAAAATCCTGGCCCTCGTCATAGAACCGCTGCGCATTGTTGTTGACGACGATGCCAAGTGACACACAATCGACGCGCGTGACGATGCCGCCATCGAATTTCGGTGCGCGCGCGTCGATGGCGACCGCATGGCATTGCGTCGCGTCGCCGACCTGCGCAACGCCGGCATCCAGTAACGCGCGCAGCACCGCGCCGCGGTTGTATGGCGTGCCGCGCACGATGAAGTTATCCGCCGCCGGTCCCCACGCTTGACGAAGCCATTCGAGGTTCGCTTCGAAGCCACCCGCGGCTGCCACCAGCACGCGCGCTGCAACGCGCTCGGTGCAGTCGCCTTGCTGCACGACTGCCGCAGCGAACCGCCCGCGCTCGATCTCGAGTCCCACGACCTCGGCGCCATAGCGGACCCGCACGCCGAGCGCCGCGGCCGAGCGGAAATATGCGTTCAGCAGCGCCTTACCGCCGCCGAGAAAAAACGCGTTGGTGCGCCCCAGATGCAGGGTGCCGCCCAGCGCGGGCTGAAAGTGCACGCCGTGTTGCCGCATCCACGGCCGAACGCTTGCAGATTCGCGGATCGTCAGGCGCGCCAGCGCTTCATCGGTACGTCCACCGGTGACGCGCCACAGATCGTCCCAGTATTCGTCTTCGCCATAGCTATCAATCAGCACATCCTCCGGCGCCTCATGCATGCAGCGCAGATTGCGCGTGTGGCGGCTGTTGCCGCCGCGCGATTCGATCGGAGCGCATTCGAGCACGAGTACTGAAGCGCCGGCCTCGCGCGCGGTCAAGGCGGCGCACAGAGCGGCGTTTCCACCGCCCAGCACCAAAACATCAACCATCATTCGATAACGATTGCGGCGCGCTTGACAACTTCCTGCCAGCGCGCCTGTTCCTTTTTGATGAACGCTGCGAAGGTGTCGGGCCCGCCCTGCCCCGCCACCGCATCGTCCTGAGCGAAGCGCTGCGTGATCGCACCCGACTTCAGCGCCTTACCGATTTCGCTCGCCATCTTGTCGACGACCGGCTTCGGAGTGCCGGCAGGCACCATCACGCCGTACCACTGCGAAGTTTCGAAGCCGGGGTATCCCATCTCCGCGACCGTTGGGACATCGGGCAGCGAAGAGATGCGCTCCGGCGTGCCGACTGCGATCGCGCGCAGCTTCCCGCTCTTAATGTGTCCGAGCAACGCCGGGGAGCCCGCCGACGAGGCTTCGGTGCGACCTGCAAGCAAGTCCTGTAACTGCGGACCGGTGCCGCGATACGGAACGTGGACGACAAACATTCCGGTGACGGATTTCAAGTATTCGAACGCCAGATGTCCCGCACTGCCGTTGCCGGCCGACCCGTAGTTCAGCTTGCCCGGATTCTTCTTGGCGTAGTCGACGAACTCTTTGAAGTTTTTAGCGGGCACGTCGCTGTTGATGACAAACACGTTTGGCACGCGCGCCAGCAGAGCCACCGGCACAAATGATTTGTTGACGTCGTACGGGTGCTTCTTCATCGCGTACGGATTGACCGCGAGCGTGCCGACGTGGCCGAGAATGATCGTGTGGCCATCGGGCGGCGCGGCAGCGACTTCCTGCATCGCGATCGTCCCCGCGCCACCAGGCTTGTTCTCGACGTACACCGTCTGGCCGAGCTGCTTCGTCAGTTCCTGTGCGACGCTGCGCGCGACGATCTCGGAGCTGCCGCCGGGCGCAAACGGCACGACGAATCGAATCGACTTGGTCGGCCATTCCTGAGCGCGCGCATCCGCAATAACAAGCGCTGTCAACAACAGCAGAAGACTCGACATCAGTCGCTTCAACATAAACTCTCTCCTCATTTCACTGCGCGATGCGGCGAGCGTAACTCACAACATGACACTGTTGCGCGACGTGGTCGATGCTTCGGAGCGGGTCGCCAGCACAGCGAGCCGGCGCGCGAAAATTGCTGAGATCGCCGGGTTGTTGCGCCGGCTGCAGCCGGATGAAATCGACATCGGCGTCGCGTTTCTCGCCGGCGAAACTCGACAACGCAAGACCGGCATCGGCTATTCGCTATTGGACAGTGCGAGAGTCGCGGCTGCGCCTGCAGCGAGCCTTGAAATCCTGTCCGTGGACCGCACGATCGATGCGATTGCACGCACCTCAGGTCGCGGCTCGCTAACTGGGCGCTCGCGGCTGCTGACCGAATTGTTTGCGGCAGCCACCGAGCGCGAACAAGCATTTCTTGCGAGGCTGCTGCTCGGCGAGCTGCGACAAGGAGCACTCGAAGGCCTGATGATCGAAGCGGTGGCGAGCGCTGCCGATCTTCCGGCAGCAGACGTTCGCCGGGCGGCAATGATTGCGGGCGGTGTCGCCGCCGTAGCGCGCGCCGCGGTAATTCGGGGCCACGACGGCCTGCAGGCTTTCTCGATCGCGTTGTTT
>DATLMT010000082.1:0-2008 GCA_035537135.1 Burkholderiaceae bacterium
CGACCAGCGAGACGATGTCGCCCATCCCAAGGATGCGGCTTGCCATTCGATCGGCGGCGAACGGCTCCAGCCCATCAAGCTTTTCACCGACACCGACGAATTTGATCGGCTTGCCTGTCACATGACGAACCGACAGGGCCGCGCCGCCGCGCGAATCGCCGTCGAGCTTGGTCAGAATGATGCCGGTCAGCGGCAGGCGCTCAGCGAACACTTTGGCGGTGGCTACCGCATCCTGTCCAAGCATTGCGTCCACAACGAACAGCGTTTCGATTGGATGTAGCCGTGCTTCCAGCGCTGCGACCTCCTGCATCATCGCTTCGTCGATCGCCAGCCGGCCGGCGGTGTCGACGATCAGCACGTCAAAGTAGTGACGTCTTGCGTGGTCAATTGCGCGCGCCGCGATATCCGCGGGCAGGTCGCCGGTGCTGGATGCGAAGAATTGAGCGCCGGCTTGCTCAGTCACCATCTTGAGCTGTTCAATGGCAGCCGGCCGGTAGACGTCGGTCGACACGGCCAGCACTTTTTTGTTGCGTTCGGCTTTCAGCCAACGCGCGAGCTTGCCTGCCGTCGTTGTCTTCCCGGCACCCTGCAATCCCGCCAGCAGGATTACTGCCGGCGGCTGCGTTGCAAGGTTTAGCTGGCGATGTTTGTCGTCAAGGTCACCACCCATGATGTTGGTCAGCTCGTTCTGAACAACGCCAACCAAAGCCTGGCCAGGAGTCAAACTCGCGGCCACTTCTTCACCGAGCGCCTTTTCCTTGATGCGCGCAATGAAATCGCGCACGACGGGCAATGCAACATCCGCCTCGAGCAGCGCGACGCGTACTTCACGCAGCATCGCCTGCGTGTTTTCTTCAGTCAGACGCGCTTCGCCGCGCATCGTCTTGACGACGCGAGCGAGCCGGGTGGTGAGTTGATCAAGCATCGAAAAAGGAAGTGAATTTCAGCCTATTGCGCGGAGGAAAAACTCAATAGCTGCATGGTATAAACATTCATGCAGTTGCGCTTCGAGTGGCTCGCATTGTACGTGGCCGTCGCCGCGCTTTATCTGCTTGTTGCGTGGCGGGAATGGAGCGGGCAGCATCCTGGTTCCACTCGCCCCCCGCTATGGCACGCTGCGGCTCTTGCAATAGCGCTCGTATTGCACGGGACACTGCTATTGCACGGCATGTTTGAAAGCGGCGAGCTGCGCTTCGGGTTCGCCCATGCGTTGTCGGCGACCCTGTGGATCACCGCTGCGATCGTGTGCGTCGAGACCATGTTCGCGCCATCGCGCGGGATGTTTTTGCTGGTTCTGCCATTGGCTGCCATCGCCACTTTATTGCCGGCGCTTTTTCCGGGTGCGATCGTCGGCCGATCGAGTGGAGCGCCGCTTTTCCAGGTTCACCTGCTGCTCGCTATCCTGGCGTACAGCCTGCTTACGATTGCGGCAATGCACGCGCTGTTAATGGCGACGATGGAGCGTCGGCTGCACGGCGAAGCTGCGGCTGGATCAAGTCGGCTGGCGTTTGTCATTGACCGGCTGCCGCCGTTGCTGGCAATGGAAGGTGTTTTGTTCCGCTTGATCACCGTCGGATTTATTTTGCTGACGGCGACTCTGGTCAGCGGAATTTTCTTTTCGGAGCAGCTATTCGGCAGACCGCTGAAGTTCGATCACAAAACGGTATTTGCGATCGCTTCGTGGATCGTGTTTGCGGGGCTCTTGCTGGGCCGCATGGTGTTTGGTTGGCGCGGACGCACAGCGTTGCGATGGACGATTACCGGATTTGCGATGTTGATGCTGGCATATGTGGGTAGCCACTTTGTCCTCGAAGTGTTGCTGCAGCGGGCTTAAGCGTGAGCCGCGTCGTCTTTTTCGTGCTGCTTGCCTTGGCAATTTATCTTGTCTGGCGCATTGTGCAGAAAAAGCAGTTGCCTCCGCGCAGTTCAGATTCGGAAGTTCCGCGTCTTCCAATGGTCAGCTGCGCCACGTGTGGGCTCCATGTCCCGCGAGAAGAGGCGCTGATAC
>DATLMT010000083.1:0-8153 GCA_035537135.1 Burkholderiaceae bacterium
CGGACCGTAAGCGGCGTCCGGTACCAGCACGTGATCGCCAGCGCGCAAGAAAGCAAGCATCGTGATCGTGCAGGACGCTAAACCCGAAGGCACCGCCCAGCTCTTGTGGCCACCCTCCATCTCGCTCAGCAACTCGAACAGTGCATGGTGTGTCGGTGTGCCGTACAGCCCATAGTTGACCGCACCCGGTTCGTCGGTGCGAAAGCGGCGCGAACGTTCCTTCATGTCCGCAACACTGGCGTGCAGCACTGTTGATCCGCGCACGATCGGCGGGTTGATGAAGTCGTGGCCGACGATCGACGCTTTGCCGCCGTGTGTCAGCAGCGTTTCAGGCTTGCGTTGCGCCATTGTTAATCCTCTCCTGGTGGCGGGATTCTTGCATGGCGCGCTTGCGACCTTTACTACTATCCTCTCCCGCCATGAAGCTCAAACGACTCGTTCTTCCGATCGTCGCTGCAGTCGTTCTGACCCTTCTGGTAACGCTGCTGCTTTTGAACCTGCGCGCCGAGAAAAAAATCGACGTGCGGCCGGTGCACCTGTATCCGGTAGCGGACCAGCAGTTTCTGCGCTCAATGAGTGTCCTGCTCGGCCCCCCACTGGTCGAAGGCAATCGCGTTGAAACTCTGCTGAACGGCGACCGTATTTTCCCGTCCATGCTGCAGGCCATCACGGGTGCGCAGCAGACGATCGATTTTGAAACCTATATCTATTGGTCAGGCACGATCGGCAAGCGTTTTGCCGAAGCGCTGGCGGAGCGGGCACGTGCTGGTGTCAAGGTGAAGGTGCTGGTTGACTGGCTTGGCAGCCAGAAGATGGACAGCGACTCGATCGAGACGATGAAGCAAGCCGGCGTCGATTTTCAAAAATACCGGCCGCTGCGCTGGTACAACCTCGGGCGCGTCAACAATCGTACGCACCGCAAGCTTCTCGTGGTCGACGGCCGCGTCGGATTTACTGGGGGAGTCGGCATCGCCGACAGTTGGACCGGTGACGCGCAAGACCCGGAGCACTGGCGCGACAATCATTACCGCCTTGAAGGCCCGGCGGTGGCTCAAATGCAAGCTGTCTTTATGGACAACTGGACCAAGGTGAGCGGCGCCGTCTTGCACGGCGATTCTTATTTCCCGCCGCAAAGACCTGGCGGCCAGATGTATGCACAGGTGTTTCAGAGCTCGAGCCAGGGCGGCTCAGAGAGCATGCACCTGATGTATTTACTGTCCATCGCGGCGGCAACGAAGACTATCGACCTGGCAATGGCGTATTTCGTGCCCGATGAAATCACGAGCGAAGCGCTCGTGAACGCGATGAAACGGGGAGTAAGGGTGCGCTTGATTCTGCCGGGTGAGCACATCGATACGGACTTCGTCCGCAACGCGTCGCGCGCCAGCTGGGGGCCGTTGTTGCAGGCTGGCGCGCTGATCCACGAGTATCAGCCGACGATGTATCACGTCAAGCTGTTGATCGTCGATGGGCTGTGGTCATCGGTCGGCTCGACCAATTTTGACGCGCGCTCGTTCCGCCTGAACGACGAAGCGAACTTGAACGTGTACGACGCCGAGTTTGCGCGGCTGCAGACGGAGACGTTCGATGCGGATTTAAAGCGGTCGAAACGCATTACGTACGAGCAGTGGGAGGCGCGGCCGTGGCACGAAAAGCTCAAGGAGCGCGGCGCGGCGCTGTTTTCCTCGCAGCTATAAATAGCGCGATACAAATACAGAAAGGAATCACGTTGCAGTGAAGTGGTAGACGCCGCCATCTACCTTGCGATCGAGCTTGCCTGCGTGCCACAGCGCGTGCAGATGCGCCAGCGATTCTCCAAGTGCAAACGTCACCTGATGCAGGTCAAGCGTGCGCTTAAAAAGCACCGGCACAATGCTGGCCGCGGTTTGAGGTGTCGCGCACGCTGCCAGCACTTCGCCCAGACGGTCCGCATGATGGCGGTGCTGCTGCGCAATGCGTTGGTGCAGCCCGATAAACGGCTTGCCATGCGACGGCAGCACCAGCGTGTCGTTCGGCAGCTCCATCAGCCGGTCGAGCGATCGCAGATAGCGCGGCAGCGGGTCGGCATCTGGTTCGAGATCGAACACGCTGACATTGGTCGAGATGCGCGGCAGCACCATGTCACCGGCGATCAGTATCCGCTCTGCCTCGCCGCTGTTTTCACAATAAAGCGACGCATGCTCCGGCGCGTGACCGAAGCCGACGATGATCCGAAAAATACGTTTGGCATTCGCCGCGCCGATCGCGATCTCGTCGCCCTCGTAAATGCGATGAAAGCTGGAAGGCACCGCGGGAACGAGTCCAGGGTAGTAGCCCGAACCACGCTCCCTCACTTGCTGCAATGCCTCCCCGTCGCTTAATCCGTTGCGCGAAAAATGCCGAGCCGCGGATTCGCCGCTGATGTTGTCCCCGCCACCCGCCGACAGGTAGCGCCCGAATGCATACTCGGTCGCCGTCATCCACAGGGGCGGCGTCCAGCGATGTCGATCGCCGCCGGCAGTCAACCAGTGCGCCAGCCCAAAATGATCGGGATGAAAGTGCGTGCAAATCACACGCAATAGCGGCCGGCCTTCGAATGCTCCGTCGAACAGTTGTTCCCACGCCCGCTTCGTCGCGTCGCTGGTGATCCCGCAATCAATCAGCGTGTAACCGACCTGCCCATCGATCTCGTCATCGAGCACCCACAGGTTGATATGGTCGAGCGCGAAGGGCAGCGGCATACGCACCCAGTGCACGCCCGGCCGAAGCGTCTGCCACGCGCCGCGTGCCGGTGCGTCGGCCCACGGATATTGAAGCTCGTGTTCATTTGGATTCACTGTGTCTTAGGCGTCCGCGGAAAGCAGCGTCAATAGATCGTTACCGTAGCTTGCCAGCTTCTTCTCTCCGACTCCCGAGATCGTCCGCAGTTGATCGAGCGAATTTGGCCGCACCTGCGCGATTGTGCGCAGCGTGCCGTCGTGAAAGATAACGAACGCCGGCAGTCCGTGCTCCTTTGCCACGCCGGCGCGCCAGAGACGCAGCTTTTCGAACATCGGGCTGTGCTCCGAGTCGGCATCCGGAACCCGCTGTTTGCTCTTGCGTCGGTGCGGCTCCCCACTTTGCTGCCTGAGCTCAATAGTGCGTTCGCCGCGCAAAACCGCGCGGCTGGCCTCGGTCAGTCGCAAGACGTTGAAAGTCGAATGGTCGACCTCCACGACGTGCTGCGCGACGAGATGCCGCAGCAGCAAACGCCACTCGGCTTCCGACATCTCGGTGCCGATGCCGAACGTCGATAGCCGCTCGTGTCCGAACTTTGCGACCTTCTCGGTCTGCTTACCGCGGAGCACGTCAATGATGTGAGTCGCAGCGAAGCCGAAGCCGCTGCCGCGCTCGCAGCGGTAGATGCAGGACAGCAGCTTGCGCGCCGCTTCAGTGGCGTCGATTCTTTGCGGAGGCGCCAGGCAGTTGTCGCAGTTGCCGCACGGCTTGCTTGCTTCGCCAAAATAGGAAAGCAAGCGCACTCTGCGGCAATCGGCCGCTTCCGCGAGCCCAAGCATTGCGTCAAGCTTGGCACTGGACAATCGCTTGTATGTCGCCTCGGCATCTGACATTTCGATCAGTCTGCGCTGCTGCACAACGTCGGCCAGGCCATACGTCATCCATGCGTCAGCCGGTTCGCCGTCGCGGCCAGCGCGTCCCGTTTCCTGGAAATAACCCTCGATGCTCCTCGGCATGTCCAGGTGCGCCACGAAGCGCACGTCGGGCTTGTCGATGCCCATCCCGAAAGCGATCGTTGCCACCATCACGCGCCGGTCTTCCTGCAAGAATTGACTCTGGTTTGCCGCTCGCGCGCCAGTGTCCATTCCGGCGTGATACGGCAGCGCCCGAATCTCATTCGCGCACAAAAAAGCAGCCACCTCGTCGACAGTATTGCGCGCCAGGCAATAGACGATGCCGGCGTCGGCTGGATGCTCATCGCGGATGAAACGCAGCAGCTGCTCGCGTGCGTCGCGCTTTTCGATAATTCGATATCTAATGTTGGGGCGATCGAAGCTGGCGACGAAAACGCGCGGATCGAGCAGCAGACGCTCGGCAATCTCCTGCCGGGTCGGAACGTCGGCAGTTGCCGTCAACGCGATGCGCGGCACGTTTTCGAAGCGCTCGCGCAGAATGGCAAGCTGACCATACTCGGGGCGAAAGTCGTGGCCCCACTGCGAAACGCAGTGTGCCTCGTCGATCGCGAACAGCGCGAGCCCTGCGCGCTGCTGCATGTCGTCCAGCAATCGCTGGCAGCGCTCGCTCATCAACCGCTCAGGCGCGATGTAGACGAGGTCGAGCTGGCCGCCGCGCATCCGCCGCTCGACCGCGGCTGCATCCGCGGACGACAGGCTCGAATTCAGAAACGCTGCGCGCACGCCCGCTTCGTCCAACGCCATCACCTGATCCTGCATCAGCGCTATCAGAGGCGAGACGACGATGCCCACCCCTTCCCGCAACATTGCGGGAATCTGATACGTCAACGATTTCCCGCCGCCGGTCGGCATCAGCACCAGTGCATCACCGCCGCTGTTGATGTGCTCGATCACCTCGGCCTGAAAGCCGCGGAAGCTGTCATAGCCGAAAGTGTCCTTAAGAACCGACTGCGCAGTGCGAGCCACCATCAGGCAAGCGTAGCGCGCGGGGCGCTAACATTGCCTTTTGATGCTGAGCTGCTTATGAACACAACGAACGCAAGCGAAGCGATTCCTTCATCGTCGGCCTTTACCCTGGTTGGCGTGACCTACGGGTTGTATGGCCTCGGGCTGTTTCTGTTCTGGCCGTCAGTGATCGGTCTGGTGATCGCGTACGTCAAGCGTCATGACGTGCCGGAGTTGCTGTCGTCGCACTACCGCTGGTTGATAAAAACTTTCTGGTGGTCGCTGATCGCATGGGTGGTGATGATCGGCGTGATGCTGGTGGTCATGGTTCCGAACGCGATCGAAATCGAGAGCGCGGTCCGGTCGGGGCAGTACTTCAATATTCCGTGGGAGCTGATCGGCGCCGGTGTTCTGGGCGGCTTGGGCATCGCGATTGTCTGGCTTTGGATGATTTACCGGTTGATTCGCGGTGCGGTCAGACTCTCCGACGGCCGCACGGCGCCCTGATCTATCCGCATGCAGCTAACTGGGCTTGACTTTCATCTTGGCGAGGATGTTGACGCTTTGCGCGAAGCGGTGCACGACTTTGCGCAAGCGGAGATTGCGCCGCGCGCTACCGAGATTGACCGGACCGATCAGTTTCCGATGGATCTCTGGCGCAAGATGGGCGATCTTGGCGTGCTCGGAATTACCGTCGAAGAAGAATACGGCGGGTCGGAGCTGGGGTATCTCGCTCATATCGTTGCGATGGAAGAAATCTCGCGCGCAAGCGCGTCGGTGGGTCTCTCGTACGGCGCGCACTCTAACCTGTGCGTAAACCAGATACGGCGCAACGGCAACCCGGCGCAGAGAAAAAAATATCTTCCCAAGCTTGTCAGCGGGGAGCACGTCGGCGCGCTGGCGATGAGCGAGCCGAACGCCGGCTCGGACGTCGTTAGCATGCAACTGCGCGCCGACGCCAAGGGCGATCACTTCGTATTGAACGGGACGAAGATGTGGATCACCAACGGCCCCGATTGCGACGTGCTCGTCGTGTATGGAAAAACCGATCCGCAGATGGGGGCGCGCGGCATGACGACCTTCATCGTCGAAAAGGGCATGAAGGGATTTTCCGTCGCGCAGAAGCTCGACAAGCTCGGCATGCGCGGCTCGCACACGGGCGAATTGGTGTTCGAAAACGTCGAGGTCCCAATTGAAAACGTGCTCGGCGAAGAAGGAGGCGGTGCCAAAGTGCTGATGTCGGGCCTCGACTTCGAGCGTGCGGTGCTCTCTGGCGGACCGCTTGGCATCATGAGCGCCTGCATGGATGCGGTGCTGCCGTACGTGCACGAGCGCAAGCAGTTCGGTCAATCGATCGGCGAGTTCCAGTTGATGCAGGGCAAGCTTGCCGACATGTATACAACGATGATGGCGTGCCGCGCGTATGTCTACGAAGTCGGGCGCGGGTGCGATCGAGCAACGGCCGACACGATGCGCGCTTTACGCAAAGATGCTGCCGGCGCGATTCTCTATTCGGCGGAAAAGGCGACGTGGATGGCGGGAGAAGCAATTCAGACGCTTGGGGGAAACGGCTACGTCAACGACTATCCAACCGGCCGCCTGTGGCGCGATGCGAAGCTGTATGAAATTGGCGCGGGGACATCCGAAATCAGACGCATGCTGATCGGCAGAGAACTGTTTGCGGAGACGATGTAGTCGCTAGCAGCTGTGAACACCGTAGCAATCCAACACGAGCCGTCGCTCGACAACACGATCGACCAAGCGCGCGTCGCTGATTTCTGGTCGGCGTATTGCCGTGCTGCGAAACTTTCCGAGAACACGCCTTATCAGGCCTGGTACTTCGGAAATAGCCGACGGCTGGCGCACGAACTCGTCGAGCTCGTGCTGAACGGACCCAAGCGCGCGACAGCGGGGCTGGGATTTGCATCCGATGCACTTCCGCACACCGCCGCGGTTGCTGGCGGTTACAGCGTCGTTACCGAGTTCGATGGAACGCCGCGCGCCGTCATCCGCACGACTGTGCTCGAGCGCCGCAAATTTCGCGACGTCGATGCGGCGTTTGCCTGGGACGAAGGCGAAGGCGACCGCACGCTGGAAGACTGGAAGCGCGGGCACTGGCGCTACTTCAGCCGGGAGTGTGAGTCGCTCGGGCGAACGATGAGCGAAGACATCGAGGTCTGTCTCGAACGATTCGAGCTGCTGCACCCGTTTGAGCAGGCCATGAATCCGATCGACTGCGGCCCGCGTATCGTGCCCGCGTACATTCCGGGCGGGCTCGCAGCAAGCTGCGCGCTGCAAACGCACTATTACTCGTTGCACCACGGCTTTGGCGCAATATTCGAGGCCGGCCGGCTTGCCGATGTCGGCGCGTTCCTCGATCGCTACGACTCGTCCCGCGACGGTGTCTGGCTGCTGGTCGACGGTGGTCGCGTGCATGGATCGATTGTCATCGACGCCGGCGACCGGCAAGATGCGGCGCAATTGCGCTGGTTTATTGTCAGCGACGAGTTGCGGGGCCATCAATTGGGGCAGCGCTTGATGCAGAGCGCAATGGATTTCTGCCGCACGCGCTTCGCTACCGTTTACCTACACACGTTTGCCGGACTTAATGCGGCCCGCCGATTGTATGAACGCCACGGCTTTCGTCTTATCAATGAGCATGCGAGCACCGAATGGGGCCCGCCCATGCTCGATCAACACTTCGAGTGGAGAAAGTAGATGCTTGGTTTGACCGCGGATCGACTCGCACTGTTTACATTGGCTTCGCTCGTACTGGCAGCAACGCCGGGGCCGGTGTGGCTGTATCTGATCTCGCGCACGCTTGCGCAGGGACGCCGGGCCGGCTACTTTTCGATGTTCGGTGTTGCCGCGGGCCTATCGTTACACGCAACGTTCGCTGCGTTCGGCCTGACCGTTGTGCTGCTGGCGGTGCCCTATGCGTTCGACGCGATCAAGCTGGCCGGAGCTGCGTATTTGCTTTGGCTCGCGTATACGACGGTGCGCGGCGCCGGATTTTCATTTGCGCCGCAGCCGCTCGAGCCGGTGCGAGACCGCGTGCTGCTGCGTCAGGCGTTCGTCGCCGCTGTGGTCAATCCAAAAGTTGCTGTGTTTTATCTGTCGCTGTTCCCGCAGTTTGTCGATCCTTCCGGCGGGCCGATATTGGGTCAAAGTCTGTTTCTCGGAGCGGTCCAGGTCAGCATCGCGGCAATCGTAGACATCACGCTCGTTACCGTCGCCGGCGTGCTCGCATCATGGTTTGCGCGCAGACCGGTTTGGCTGCAATTGCAGCGCTGGTTTCTGGGCACCGCGTTTGGCGTGCTCGCCGTATGGCTCGCACTGACGCCGCGACAGAGCTCAAGTTAGCGCAAAGAATGTGAATTCCATCGACGCTTCGGTCGATGCCGTCAGCTTCGACCGCTCGATGCCGTCGCCGGCGAAGATCGCACATGCGATTCTCGACGGGTTCGATAACCACTATCGGCGCTTTCGCTATGTTGCGCAGCAGGCGAAGGCACTGTTCGAGAACGGCAATTGGCA
>DATLMT010000084.1:0-5600 GCA_035537135.1 Burkholderiaceae bacterium
CAGCGTCACCGAGCGTGCCGCATATATCGGCCGCATCAGAACGTTGTCGCGTCTGGTCGCACAGAGTTACTACGACTCGCGCGAGCGCCTGGGCTTTCCGATGCTGCAGACATCGGCGGCGGAGGAACCGGCGTGACGGCCTCGCTGCTTGTCGAAATTCAAACCGAGGAACTGCCGCCGAAGGCGCTGAAGACTTTATGTAGGGCGTTCGCAGCGGGTATTGAAAGCGGCCTGCGCGCCCGCGGCTTTGTGTCCGACCGGAGCGTGATGACCGTGTATGGAACGCCGCGCAGGCTGGCGGTTTACCTGACGCACGTGGCGAAGAGAACAGCCGACACGTCTTTTCGGCAGAAGCTGTTGCCGGTTTCTATCGGGCTTGACGACAAGGGCAGGGCGACGCCGGCGCTGCAGAAAAAACTCGCGGCGCTAGGTGTCGAAGCCGAGGTTAAAAAACTGCAGCGCGAAAGCGACGGCAAGCAGGAAGTGCTGATCTATGAGGGCCACAAGCCGGGCGAGCTGCTGATCGCCGCGCTGCAGCCGGTGGTCGAGGCCACGATCGCGGCGCTGCCGATTCCGAAGATGATGAGCTACCAGCTTTTCAACGGCGAGACGACCAGGTTCATACGGCCCGCTCACCACTTGATCGCGATGCATGGCCACGCCGTCGTGCCGGTGCACGCAGTGGGACTGCAATCGGGCACGAAGACGCAAGGTCATCGATTTCTCGCGCCAGGCACCTTGGCGGTGCTCGCGCCCGAGCTGTACGCCGAGCAGCTGCTTGACGAGGGTTATGTGATTGCGTCGTTTGAGGAACGGCGCGCGAAGATTGAGTCGCTGCTGCTCGCGGCGGCGGGCAAGCACGATGCGCAGCCGGTCGTTCCGGCTGATCTGCTCGACGAAGTCACCGCGCTCGTGGAGTGGCCGGTCGTGTACGACTCGACGTTCGACGCTGAGTACCTGGCGGTTCCGCCTGAGTGCCTGTTGCTGACTATGCAGCAGAACCAAAAATACTTTGCATTGAATGATGCCGCGGGGAAACTGATGAATCGTTTTCTGCTGGTGGCGAACATTGAAGCGACCGACGGCGGCGACGCGATTCGCGCCGGCAATGCGCGCGTCGTGCGCGCGCGGCTCGCCGACGCCAAATTTTTCTTCGACCAGGACCGCCGGCAATTGCTTGAGAGCCGCGTGGATGGGTTAGCCGACGTCGTCTATCACGGCAAGCTCGGTTCCCAATTGCAGCGCGTCGAGCGCATCGTCGCCATTGCGGTGGGCATTGCAAAGGAGCTGCGCGTAGACGCGGTAGGGGTTGAGCGCGCCGCACGCCTGGCCAAGGCCGACTTGCGAACGCTGATGGTGGGTGAGTTTCCGGAGTTGCAGGGCGTGATGGGGGAGTACTACGCTCAGCACGACGGCGAAGCCACCGAGGTATCGGCTGCGATTCGCGAGCACTATTACCCGCGCTTTGCGGGCGATACGCTGCCGAAAAGCGCGATCGGGCTCTGCGTCGCACTGGCCGACAAGCTCGAAACGTTGGTTGGGCTGTTTGGTGTCGGCGAAAAGCCGACCGGCGAGAGAGATCCGTTCGCTTTACGACGGCAGGCGCTTGGCATTTTGCGAATGCTGATGGAAAAACAGCTCGCGATCCCATTCGATCGATTGTTGCGTATCGGGGAACAAGCCTTCGGCGATGTCGGGGCTTTCAAAAGTGCTGACAAGGAGGTGCTCGAGTTCATCTACGAGCGCCTGCGCGGCCTGTTGCGCGAGCAAGGTTATTCGGCCCAACAAGTCGAGGCAGTGATTGCGTCACAGCCGGCGCGCATCGATCAAGTACCGCAGCAGTTGGCGGCTGTGCGCGCGTTTATGACACTGCCTGAGGCCGAGAGCCTGGCGGCTGCGAACAAGCGCATCGGCAACATTCTGAAGAGAGCCGACGATGTGCCGATCGTGTTCGATCGCGCGCTGTTACTCGAGCCCGCCGAGCGCTCGCTTGGCGAAGCATTTAGCGCCGTGCGGCCCTGGGCCGAGCAGCTTTACGCATCCGGCGATTATTCGGCGATGCTCAAGTCGCTGGCGCCGCTGAAGCAACCGGTCGATCGATTCTTCGATGAAGTAATGGTCAATGTCGATGATGTGAAGTTGCGAGCGAATCGTCTGGGCCTGCTTGCGGCTCTGCGTACGACCATGAATCGGGTAGCCGATATCTCAAAGCTCAGTAAGTAGACAACGCGATGCTCTGGCTCCGATCGCTCGCATACTTCATATTCTTGTTCGTCACCGTTGTGCCGTGGTCCTTTGTTGTACTTAGCGGGTGGCTTTTTCCGGTTCATACGCGCTACGTGTTGTGCGCACGCTGGAACGCTATGGCTATTTGGGGTGCGCGCGTCATCTGCGGCATCAACTGCAAGGTTGATGGATTGCACAATCTCCCCGATGGTCCGGCGATCGTGCTGCCGAAACACCAGTCGACGTGGGAAACGTTGTGGTTGTCGACCGCGATGCCGCGTGATTTGACGTTTGTTTATAAGCGCGAGCTCAATTGGGTGCCCTTTTTCGGCTGGGGCATTGCGTCGGCGCAAATGATCAGCATCGATCGCAGGAAAGGACAGGATGCGTTCGAGCAAGTGGTCGAGCAGGGCAAGGACCGACTGGCGCGGGGATGGTGGATCGTGATATTTCCCGAGGGAACACGTACGAAACCCGGTACGAGCAGGCGCTATAAGACGGGCGGTGCGCGGCTCGCGGTTCGCACTGGCGCGTGGGCGGTACCGATCGCAGTCAACTCGGGCGAGTTTTGGCCGAAGGGCAGATTCATCAAGACACCGGGCACGGTCAGCGTGTCGATTGGGCCGGCAATCGATCCAAGCGGCAAGACTGCGGAAGAAGTCGCCACGCTGGTCGAGACGTGGATCGAATCGGAGATGCGTCGAATCGCGCCGCATCGGTACAGCGCGCCGTACGTACCGTCTAATGGACGGGTTGTAGAGAACGCCGCGGCGGGGGCGGTCTGAGTCAACAGCTGCTGCTCGCTTTTGAGTCGCCGCGAGTGTTCACACCACATTCGTCGGGCGAACGCCGACTTGCCGTGGCTAATCAAGTCCTCGTGTATCGGCTGCATCGCGCGCGCCGGCGCACGATCGGATTTCAAGTCAACGAAAACGGATTGACGATTCGCGCGCCGCGCTCGATTGGGGTGCGAGAGATCGAGTCGGCCATAGTTGAAAATCACCGCTGGATTTTAGCGAAGCAGGCCGAATGGCGAGCGCGCTGCGAGCGTCTGCGAGCATCGGCGATTCGCTTTGCCGACGGCGGCGTCGTTCAGTATCTCGGCGATCGGATGACACTTAGGCTGGATGCAACAGTGGCGCACGCAAATGCCAGGAACGAGATACACCTGGCGCTGTCAGCGGCCGCGACCGAACCTAAGGTGCGGGAGGCGTTGCAATCGTGGCTGCAAAATCAGGCGCTCATCATTTTCAGCGAGCGGATTGAACGCTTCGCCGATCGCATGCCAGAGCGCTTTGCGGGGTGGCGTTTGTCGTCGGCTCGCACGCAATGGGGATCGTGTTCGCGCGTCGGGCGCGTTCGCCTCAATTGGCGTCTGGTGCATTTCGCATTGCCGGTCATCGACTACGTGATCGCGCACGAGTTGGCGCACTTGCGCGAGCTCAATCACAGCGCGCGCTTCTGGGCCGAGGTCGCTCGATTGCTGCCCGGCTTCGAGGTCGCGCGTGATCAGATCAAGCGGGTCGAAATCGCCGCTATAGCGTTTTAGCCGTAGCCTGGCGTGCGAGTTCGACGAAGCTTTGTACGCGCAAGGTTTCTGCGCGCGCCTGTGGATCGACGCCGCTGGCGACTATCTGATCGGTATTTAGCAGGGTCGATAATGCATTGCGCAGAGTCTTGCGCCGCTGTCCGAACGCGGCAGCGACGACGCACGCGAATACTTCCATGTCTACGTCAAAGAGCTCGCCTGTCGCGCGCGGCTGCATTCGCACCACGCTCGACGTGACCTTCGGGGCCGGTTTGAATGCGCCGCTTGCCACGTCGAAGAGCTTCGTAAGTCGATAGCGAAACTGCAGCATCACCGATAGCCTGCCGTAGGTCTTGCTGCCAGGTGCCGCGACGATGCGATCCACCACTTCTTTCTGCAGCATGAAGTGTTGGTCGATTACGCGCCCGGCGATGGGCACCAGCGCAAACAACAACGGTGTCGAGATGTTGTACGGCAGATTGCCGACGATACGCAGCGGAGTTGACGCGATGGCATCCCAATCAACTTTCAGCGCATCGGCTTCGATCAACGTTAGTTGTGCGGCAGAAAATCGTACGTGCAATCGCGCCGCCAGATCGCGATCGATCTCTATCGCACGGATGTGATTTGCACGGTCAATCAGCGCACCTGTTAGTGCACCCTGTCCGGGGCCGATCTCGACGATCGCCTCTCCGAGCCGCGGATCGATCGCGTCGACGATTCGTGCGATGACGCCCGCGTCATGCAAAAAGTTTTGGCCAAAGCGCTTGCGTGCTTGATGCGGCCCGGCGGCCAGAACGGGTTCGCCCCCGGCCGCTGTGCGTCCGCCCCCCGGGTGGGCTCGCGATGAGCTTAAGGCAGCCCGACGCCCATCGCTCATGCTGCGTGATGTTTGCGCAGCGCGCGGCGGGCGAGCTCGATCGCCAGCTTTAGTGCCGCGCGCATGCTGCCAGCGTCTGCCCGGCCGGTGCCTGCCAGATCGAGCGCCGTGCCGTGGTCGACTGAAGTGCGAACGAACGGCAGGCCGAGCGTGACATTGACGCCGTGCCCGAAGGTGGCGTACTTCAGCACCGGTAAACCCTGATCGTGAAACATTGCGAGCACTGCGTCGTAGCGCTGCACCAACGATGGAACGAAGACGGTGTCGGCGGGCCAAGGACCATCGACGTGATGCCCCTGGCTGCGCAGGCGCGAAATTGCAGGCCCGATCACGTCGATTTCTTCGCGCCCCATGTGCCCGCTTTCGCCGGCGTGCGGGTTCAAGCCCGTAACCACGATGCGCGGACCTTCGATGCCAAATCGCGATTGCAAGTCCGCGATCAGGATTTTCAGCACGGCGCTTATTCCCTCGATACTCAATGCGCCGGCAACCGATGCAATAGGCAAATGCGTCGTCGCCAATGCAACGCGCAGCGGCCCATGCGGGGTATCGCCGGCCAGCATCATCACTACGCGCGGTGTGCCGGTGCGCTGCGCCAGATATTCGGTATGACCCGTGAACGGAACGCGCGCGTCGTTGATGACGCTCTTCTGTACGGGCGCGGTGACAATGGCGTCATAGTCGCCGGCGATGGCGCCGGCGATCGCTTTATCGAGCGTTGCAAGAACGTAACGCGCGTTGCGCGAATCGCGCCGGCCCGCGATCGCAGCGGTACGCAGTGGCACGTGCTCTACATTTGCAGTGACCGGGCATACGGTGTGTGTGACACGCGCCCGCTCCGCAAGAAGTGATTCGTCGCCGATCAGTGTGACCCTTGCGCCGTCCTCAACGGCATCGAGCGCGGCCAGCGATATCTCCGGCCCGACACCAGCAGGCTCGCCCGTCGTGATCGCGATACGAATTAAG
>DATLMT010000085.1:0-13524 GCA_035537135.1 Burkholderiaceae bacterium
CGGCACGGGTCTACCTGTTTAAGTTTCTCCCCAAGCGGGAAGAAGAAGCCCACGCTGTCGTGGGCCTTTTTTCGGGTATTAGCTCGCCGGACGGACGGTTATTCCGTTCTGAACCTGCTTGACTCCGGGAACGGAGGCTGCGATTTGCGCTGCACGCACGCGCTCAGCCTCGCTGACGGCAAAACCGGACAGCTGCACCACGCCTTTAAGTGTCTCAACGCTAATACGTGTCGCGGCCACGATCTTGTCCTCGACGAAGCGAGCCTTTACCCGCGTCGTAATCGTCGAGTCGTCAACCACGTCACCCATCGATCTCTGGCCACTGGCCACGGAGCACCCGGCACTGTAGACGGCCGCAAGTGCCACCATAGTGGCAACTAATACGTTCTTCATTGTGTGTCCTCTGTAGTTGTGAACGGACGTGGTTTGGCCACGCCTTGTGATTCGTTGCAACATATGTGCCCGAAGCCTTTGAGCGCAGCCCAGCAACCTGCTGCGGCCATCCCGCAGTTAAGCATGGCGCACACGTCTCGGAGCAGCTCCCGCCTGACTCCTACCGTGCATGCAAAGTAGAAGGAGGCACGTGCTTTGCTTTAGCAGTTGGCGGGCGCCTGTTTTAACTGCGCTTGCGTAGGTGTTTTCCGAACTGACTGTCAGGCAACCAGGTTGCCTAGTGCAACAACGGCTGCGGTGTTTCCCAGGGCCGCAACGATGAGAAGACTGCTAAAGGCTTTGCAATGAGCGCCCCGGTCATTCGGCATGAGCAGCGTCAGCATCAGACGCTGACTCCCCGCTTGCAACAGGCCGTGCGCCTTCTGCAACTCTCATCTCTCGATTTCGCGCAAGAAGTCAATCAGGCGATGGGGAACAACCCCTTTCTCGAAGTCGACGACATTACTGACGCCGAATCGTCAGTTCCTGCATCCGGCGGCACGGATACCGTGCCTGTCGCCGAAGTCACTGCGGCACCCAGCAGCAACGAGGCCGCGGATACGCCGGCCGAACAAACATGGGAAGGGGAAGGCTGGTCGCAGTTTGGAGCGCCGCGACGCAATGGGGCTGATCACGATTTCGACTTTTCCGACATCACCGCTGCCGATCAGTCGCTGCGCGACCATTTGCTCACGCAGTCGAAATGGCTGACATCGTCGGAGCGTGACCGAACGCTGATGGCGACGATAGTCGATGCGCTCGATGAAGACGGTTTCCTGCGAATCGATCTGCCGGAACTGAAAGCACTATCGGGACTTGACCCGGTACCTGACGACGACGAAATGGCCATTGCACTGAAGCTTGTGCAATCTCTGGAACCTGCGGGCGTCGGCGCGCGGGATTTGCGCGAGTGCCTGCTATTGCAATTGCGTGAGCACGACGACCCGGCGAACGCTGCCACACACGCTCTAGCGGAGCGCATCGTCAACGAGCATCTGGACCGCCTCGCGATGCGCGATGTTGCGGGCCTGGCACGAACCCTCGGAGTTGCGCAGCACGCCGTACTACAGGCCGGAGATTTGATCAGGCGGCTGCAGCCGCGTCCGGGTTGGAAATTCGGTGCGGCCAATACGCGATTTGTCGCGCCAGATGTGGTGGTACGGAAGATCCGCGACGAATGGACGGTGACGCTCAATCCGTCCGTCGTGCCTAAAGTACGCCTGAATCGGATGTACGCCGATCTGTTCCAGAGCCATCGCGATGCACGCCACTCCGATCTGGCGGCGCAACTGCAGGAAGCGCGCTGGACGGTGCGCAACGTCGAGCAGCGTTTTGCCACTATCCTGCGCGTCGCGCAGGCAATCGTGCGGCGCCAGCGTTATTTTCTCGACTACGGTGAATTGGCGATGAAGCCGCTGGGCTTGCGCGAGATCGCCGATGAACTCGGATTGCACGAATCGACCGTATCGCGCGTGACGAACAACAAGTACCTGGCCACACCGCTGGGTGTCTTCGAGCTCAAGTATTTTTTCTCGCGGGCCCTGGCAACGACGAGTGGCGGGACATGCTCCGCGACCGCTATTCGCGGCGCCATCAAGGACATGATTCAGGAAGAGAACCCGAAGGACCCATTGTCGGACGCGCAAATCGCACGCTTACTCGGACGCCAGGGGCTTCAGGTTGCACGCCGCACGGTAACGAAGTATCGACAGATGATGCGGGTGCCGGCGTACGAAATGCGCCGTCGTCAAGCCGAGGGTTGAAGCAAGGTGGTACTTCCGGTCCCGGAAAAACCGGAGCTACCTGTCATACCGCCGCGTGTCGTTCCGGGGACCGAACCGCCGGTTCAGGACCCGCCCACGGATGATCCGGATAAAGGCACGCCCATCAACGAGCCCGGTGAACCCGCTCCGGAATTGCCGCCCGAGAATGATCCGGAAAAGCCTGTAGACGATCCGTCTCCACCCGAGCCGCCGATCGATGATCCCGCCCCGAAGCCACCGATGAGTGAGCCGCCGCGCGACTTCCGGGCTGGAGAGCTGGGGTGGCTGACGGGATTCGAACCCGCAACAACTGGAATCACAATCCAGGACTCTACCGTTGAGCTACAGCCACCGCGCGTTACATAGACCCAACCTTTGGCCTGCCCGACAGGACTCGAACCTGTGACCCCCAGCTTAGAAGGCTGGTGCTCTATCCAGCTGAGCTACGGGCAGATCCTGACCTGAAACGCAAGCAGAAACTGGTCGGGGTGGAGAGATTCGAACTCCCGACATCCTGCTCCCAAAGCAGGCGCGCTACCAGGCTGCGCTACACCCCGAGGGCGCAAAATGATAACACCGCGCACCCGCTTTCAAGACTGGACAGCGGCGACAACCTCGTCGCTTCGCGCGATCAAACGCTCGTGCGGCAACACGGCTGTAAACGTGCTGCCGCGCCCGACCTCAGATTGAACGTCAAGATGCCCGCCGTGCCGCAGCAACACATGTTTGACAATGGCCAGCCCGAGGCCCGTACCGCCAGTCTCGCGCGAGCGGCTCTTATCAACGCGATAAAAGCGCTCGGTCAATCGCGGAATGTGGTCGGATGCGACGCCGAGCCCCGTATCGCTTACCTCGAAGCGGCCGCCGGTCGCGTCTTCGCGCCATGCGAGCAAAATGACTCCGCCATCGGGCGTGTATCGCACCGCATTCGAGACGATGTTGCCAAAGGCGCTGCGCAGCTCTTCGCGGCTACCTCGCACAAGCGCGGGAGACAACTCGACATCGATTTGGTGCCGACCCAGGGACAGTGCCCGAGCCTCATCGGCCACCTCGCGCAGCAGTTGTTGGATGTCCACAATTTCATCGGAAACCGGTGTTTCACGCGATTCAAGGCGTGACAGCGTCAACAAATCCTCGACTAGCCGGTGCATGCGCTGCGCCTGTTCCTGCATCAACTGCAAATGGTGCTGCCGTGTTGTGCCGTGTTCAGACTGTGCGTCTATCAATGTTTCTAGAAAGCCATTGACCACAGTCAAGGGCGTGCGCAATTCGTGCGACACGTTGGCTATGAAATCGCGCCGCACAGCATCGACTCTCTCGCGCTGGGTAATGTCGCGTGTGATCAGGATCGAGCGCATGGGTTCAAACTCCACGATGCGCACTTCGAGCGTCAGGCCAAGCCTGCCGATCGGCTGAAACACCAACGGCGCATCGAAGCGCCCGGAGGTCATATAGCCGACGAACTCGGGGTCGCGCACGAGGTTCGTAATGCGCAGGCCTTGGTCGGCGCGCAAAGAAATGCCGAGGTGCTGCTCAGCCACTGGATTGCACCAGTCGATCTGCAAAGTGCCGTCAATCAGCGCGATGCCTTCAGGAAGTGCGCTGATGGTGCGCCTGAAGCGCTCCTCGTTTTCCAATAACCTGCGCTCGTTCTGGGTAGTGGCGCGGTGCGTTTTATATACGCGCGCAAATACGTTGGCCCATACGCCCCAGCCATCGGGCAGCTCTTCAAGTCGCGGTTGCTCTAGCCACGATGCGAGCAACGCCGCATAGCGCAAATGAATCAACAACAGCGCTGCGAGACCCAGCACCGCTATCCACAAGCCCGCCTGAACTCCCAACGCAATCCCGACGATCGTGGCGAACCCAGCGAGGCCCGCCAGACGGAGCAGTGTTGGAGCAAGAACGAGCAGTCGACGTGACCCGCTGATCATGCCTTCAGTGCTCGGGCTGCATAGACAGCCGGTATCCGAGCCCGCGCACGGTCTGAATCAGATGCTGTGCGCTCGGCGCTAAGGCTTTGCGCAGGCGCAACACGTGCACGTCAACCGTGCGTTCTTCAATAAATACGTGATCGCCCCAGACACTATCGAGCAGCTGGGTGCGCGAGAACACGCGGTCGGGATAACTGATCAAGAATTTGAGCAGCTTGAATTCGGCCAGACCCATCTTGACCGATTTCCCATCGACCAATACTTCGGGGCGCGACGGGTCTACCTTCAGCGGACCAAATTCAAGCGCCTCGCCGCTGTGCTCGGGTGCGCGGCGGCGGAACACAGCGCGCATGCGAGATAAAAGCTCGCGCGGTGAAAACGGTTTGACAACGTAATCATCAGCGCCACTATCAAGCCCTACGACCTTGTCCACTTCATTGCCCTTCGCGGTCAGCATAATGACCGGCATAACCTTCGTGCGTTCGTGCGCCCGCAAGTCTTTCAACAGTTCGATCCCGGGCTGATCTGGCAGCATCCAGTCGAGCAAAACCATGTCGGGCAGCTCCCGGTCGATCGCCGCACGCCCCGCACCGACCGAATCGGCACGCCGCACCGTGTAGCCCTGCGTTGCGCACGTATAGGCAACCAATTCCTGAATCGCCGGCTCATCCTCGATCACCAAGATCGATGCGGCTGTCATAGTTGGGCCGCTAACGTGCGGAGGGTTTCCCGAAAAGGACGTCATTTGCGATGAGGCGGGCGGCGGGTGGCTTCATGCCCGCGCTACCGCCCGCTCGACGTCTTCCAACGATTGGTGACGTGCGTCCCAGCCTTGCGAAATGAAGATTACGTGCTCGGCGACGTTTTTTGCGTGATCGCCGATGCGCTCGATCGCCTTGGCGACCCATACACAATCGAGCGATGCCGAAATCGTCCGTGGATCTTCCATCATGAAGGTGATCAGCTGCCGCAGCACCGCGCGAAAGCGATCGTCGATGCCAAGATCATCTTTGATGATCGACGCTGCGCCCACAGGATCCATACGCGCGAAAGCGTCGAGCGTCCGCCTCAGCATCGAAGCGGCCGCTTCGCCCGAATACTTGATGTCAGGAATGCGGTTGAGCCGCGAATTATCGTGCTTCTCGTGCAGCCACTTGACGGCGCGTGCGATCTTGCTCGCTTCATCGCCTATCCGCTCGAGATCGGTGATGACCTTGGCGATACCTGTGATCATGCGTAAATCACCGGCCGTAGGCTGGCGCCGCGCGATGACGTGATTCACCATCTGATCGACATCCATCTCAAGCTCGTTGACTCGCTTGTCGGCGTCAATGGCCTGCTGCGCAAGTTCAAGATCCACGCGCTCGAAGGCATCGAGCGCGGTGCGCACCTGCGACTCGACTAGCCCGCCCATCTGAAGCACGCGCGAGCGCATCGCTTCAAGTTCCTCGTCGTACTTACGAACTAGATGATCCCGGATTGACATGTCGCGTCCCGTCAGCCAAAGCGGCCAGTGATGTAGTCCTCAGTTTCCTTGCGTTTTGGCTTGATGAAGATCTGATCGGTTTCGCCGAACTCCATCAGTTGGCCCAGATACATGTAGGCGGTGTAGTCGCTGACGCGCGCGGCTTGCTGCATGTTGTGAGTCACGACGAGAATAGTGATCTTGTCCTTGAGCTTGGTCATCAGTTCTTCGATTAATGCCGTCGCGATTGGATCCAATGCCGACGTTGGTTCGTCGAACAGCAGAATCTCCGGATCGGTCGCCAATGCCCTCGCAATGCAGAGTCGCTGCTGCTGGCCACCCGAGAGGTTCGACCCGACCTCGGTCAGGCGGCTCTTGACCTCGTCCCAAAGCGCCGCGTCGCGCAGGGACTGCTCAACCTTCTCATCCAGCATGTTCTTTTTAGTAAGACCTCGCACGCGGAGACCGTACGCCACGTTCTCGTAGATCGACTTCGGAAACGGATTAGGTTTCTGGAACACCATGCTGACCCGCATGCGAACTTCGATCGGATCGACCTCGCGGGCCAGCACGTTCGTATTGTCCGGGTGCAGAATAATTTCACCCTCGTATCGATTGCCCTTGTAGAGATCGTGCATGCGGTTGAAGCAACGCAAGAACGTCGACTTGCCACAGCCGGATGGGCCGATCAAGGCTGTAATGCGGTTTAGGTGTACTGGCATCGACACCGATTGCAATGCCCTGAACGTCCCGTAGTGAAAAGAAAGGTTGCGGCTTTCCGCCTTCAGCGGCGGTGGCGCCGCATTGCCAATCAACGATGCCGCCCTTTGGGGCGCAACGCCAAGTGTCGCCGAGTGGGATCTTGGCGCAGACACATCCATGTCGTTCACCATTTGATGTTCCTACGCAGTCGATAGCGCAGCCAGATCGCCATTGCATTCATCGTCAGGGTCATCAGGACAAGAATGGTTCCGGCAGCGGCGGCGTTCGCATGGAATCCCGCGTCCGGCCGGCTGGTCCAGTTGAACATCTGAATCGGCATCACCGTAAACGGGGCGGAAAGCCATTCCAAGCTTAGAAACGGAAACTCTGCAGTGACCGGCATCGGCGGAAGAAACGCAATGAAGGTCAGCGCCCCGATCGTAATGATGGGCGCTGTCTCGCCGATCGCCCTGGACATACCGATGATGACTCCCGTCAGAATGCCCGGCAGCGAATAAGGAACGATGTGATCCTTGACGGTCTGCCACTTCGTGGCGCCGACCGCGTACGCCCCCTCGCGGATCATCGCCGGAATGGCCCGAATAGCTTCGCGTGTCGCCACGATGATCACAGGAAGGATCAGCAGAGCGAGCGTAAGGCCCGCGGTCTGAATGCTTTGCCCGAGGCCGAACACGTACACAAACAAACCAAGCGCCAGCAGGCCATACACAATCGAAGGCACTCCCGCGAGATTCGAAATGTTGATCTCGATCACATCTGTGATCCAGTTCTTCACCGCATACTCTTCAAGATAGATCCCAGCGGCGACCCCAAGGGGAACCGCCACGGCAGCCGTTACCAGCATCACCAAAACCGTTCCAACCCACGCCGAGAGGATTCCGGCCTGCCCCGCCCGCCGGGACGGAAAGTCTGTAAAGAACTCCGGCCTTAATCGCGACCAGCCATCGAACAACATATCGAGAAACAGCGTCATGAAGGTCAGCAGGCCAATGCCGAGCGCGAGTATTCCCAGCCCAACGAAGAGAACATCCCACCGCTTTGCTTTTGCAATCAGCGACCGGATGCGCGCGGTGTCGTGCAATGCCGCTTCAACGTCCAATGCCGCAGGATTCGCTGCCATCAATAAGTCTCCCGGAACCGTCGCCGCATCCAGAAACCTATCAAGTTAAAAGTCAGCGTAAGCAGCATCAGCGTCAAACCGGCAGCGAAAATCGTCTGGTATCCAATGCTGCCGTGTGGCAAGTCGCCCAGTGCAACCTGGACGATGTAGGCAGTGATCGTTGCCGCCGGTTCGAGCGGGTTGAAAGTAAGGTTCGGCTGCATACCGGCAGCGACAGCCAGAATCATCGTCTCACCGACCGCGCGGGAAATACCCAGAATGTAGGCGGCAGCAATTCCAGAAATGGCTGCGGGGACGACCACGTTGAACGCCGTTTGCAGACGCGTAGCGCCCATCGCAAATGAACCCTCGCGCAACGACATCGGCACTGCCCGCATGGCGTCCTCGGAAATAGACGCCACGGTGGGCACAATCATGATTCCCATCACAAGGCCCGCCGACAGCAGGTTGAAACCCGGCAGCTCCGGGTAAATTTTTTGCAGCAACGGGGTCAGAAACAACAGCGCGAAGTATCCGTATACGATCGTCGGAACGCCGGCAAGCAACTCAAGTGTCGGTTTGGCAATCTCTCTCTCGACCGGCGAAGCAAATTCGGACAGGTAAATTGCGATCGTCGTCCCGATCGGAATGGCGACCGACAAGGCAACCAACGTACTCGTAATGGTGCCCGACAGCAGCACCATGATGCCGAAGTGAGCATCGTCGAACAAAGGCGTCCATTGCGTATCTGTTAGAAAATCCCAAATCGGGACATGGGTAAAGAACAGAACGCTTTCTTTTACGAGCACGTAGACGATACCCACCGTCGTTAACACCGAAACGAGAGCCGCGCAAAACAGCGCGATCTCGATCGCCCGCTCCTTGATGTTGCGCGAGAATTTCTTTGCCAGCCGGTCGCTGACCACAGTAGTTGTCCCGAAGTGCAAGGACTGGTGGATGGTTGCCGTCGTGTTCAAGATTATCCCCTGCGCGCTCGGACGCTAACCGTTTGTCTGAGTAACCGACAGTCGGACGCATAGCGCCTTGCAGCCGGGCGCTCACTACGCAGATACGGGACAGAATTGTTACTTCAGAGGACGGGCCATGAGTTCGTCGATCTTGACTCCAACCTCTGCAATGCCACCAAATCCCGTGCCCTTTTGCCCTTTAGTCAGGCGTTCCTTGTTCTGCGGGTAAGTCTTGCTTGGCAGCGGAACGTACTTGACTTCCTTCGCTAGTTTCTCGCCGTTGGTTAGGTAGTAGTCGACAAACTTCTTGACTTCGGGCCGCTCATACGACTTGGCATTGACATAGATAAAGATCGGACGCGACAGCGGCTGGTATGAGCCGTCAAGAACTGCTTTCTCGGAAGGACCGACGACCGGCTTACCACCTTTGTCGGCGATAGGTACGGCCTTTAGCTTTTTTTCATTTTCTGCGTAGTACGCATAGCCCAAATAGCCCAACGCGTTGACGTCGTTAGCCACACCTTGCACCGTCACGTGATCGTCCTCGGTGGCAGCGTAGTCGCCGCGGCTGGACTTAGCTTTACCAACGATCGCTTCGGTAAAGTAATCGAACGTACCGGAGTCAGAACCGGCGCCGAACAACTTGATCTTTGCATCGGGCCAAGCTGGATTGACTTGGTTCCATCGGGTGATCTTCCCTTGCGCGGCCGGCTCCCACAACGCCTTTAACTGTTCCACCGTCATTGACTTGAGAAATTGGTTCCTTGGATTAATCACGACGGTCAAAGCATCGAACGCGACGGGCAATTCGTAGTAAGTAATGCCGAGCTTTGCGCAATCGTCCATCTCGGATTTCAGGATCGGGCGTGAAGCATTGCTAACGTCCGTTTCGCCGCGGCAAAACTTCTTGAACCCGCCGCCGGTACCTGAAATACCGACCGTGACTTTGATCGCATTTCTTTCTGCCTTCTGAAACTCTTCGGCGACGGCTTCAGTCACCGGATAAACCGTCGACGAACCATCGACCTTGATAATCGATTGCGCATGTGCCTTACCCACGGCCAGCGCGCCGATTGCCACTGCCGACGCCGCGAACAACCCGCGACGAGACAAAAACAATTTATTCATACGTGTGACCCCAGTAGGAGGTGACCAAAGAGGGCTTTAAGGAATGTCGAACTCTATGCGCGCCATGTGACGAATCCGTGACAAAGAGGTCGACAATCGAGCTTCCCAAGCACAGCGGAAGGCATCATCCGAGTTTCGACCGCCGGCGTGACCGACGCGTGAGCTTGATGACCAATCGAAGACCGCGAACGCGCCGGCCGGCCGACACGCGGCTGCTCCGGCGCTAGCTGAGTGAGGGGCGAATCGTTGATGCGAGGCGCTGCGCCATCGCTTCGGCTATTTTGGCTTCGGACGCTTCGACCATGACGCGCAACACGGGCTCAGTTCCAGACGCCCGGATCAATACGCGTCCGCTGCCGTTCAACTCGCGCTCGGCGTCTGATACCGCGGCGACGAGCGCTGTGTGCGAGCGCCACTCAAAGCCGCGCTCGACGCTTGCGTTGACCAGCGCCTGCGGCATCAACACCAGATCGTGTGTTAGTTGCGCCAGCGTTTTGTTTTGCCGCCGCGCCGCGGACAGCACCTGCAACGCGCTGACGATGCCGTCGCCGGTGGTATGGCAGTCGAGGCACAGCAGGTGTCCGGAGCCTTCACCGCCATAAATCCATTTTTTTTCTTCGAGCATTTCGAGCACGTGACGATCACCCACCTTCGCGCGCACAAACGGAATGTCGAGCTCGCGCAGCCGCCGTTCCAGCGAGTAGTTCGTCATTAACGTGCCGACCACGCCATTGATTTTCGTGTGCCGCATGCGGTCGCGCACGATGATGTATAGCAGCTCGTCGCCGTTATAAATTCGCCCATTCCCATCGACGATGACGACTCGGTCGGCGTCACCGTCGAGTGCGATTCCAACATCAGCATGGTTGCTGCGCACCGCGTCGGCAAGATGTTGCGCGTGCACCGCTCCTACGCCGTCGTTGATGTTCAGTCCATTCGGCGAAGCACCGAGCGAAATCACCTCGGCGCCGAGCTCGTGAAACACCGGCGGCGCCACGTGATAGGCCGCGCCATGCGCGCTGTCGACGACGATCTTCAGGCCTTTCAGATCTGCTTCGTTTGGAAACGTGCGCTTGCAGAACTCGATGTACCGTCCAGCAGCGTCATCGAGCCGCCTGACTTTACCGAGCAACTTCGAGTTGACGCAGTGCCACGGCTGTTCCAACTCCGCCTCGATACGTTCTTCGACGGCGTCCGACAGCTTGGTGCCGCGCGCCGAGAAAAACTTGATTCCGTTGTCGGGATACGGGTTGTGCGAAGCGCTGATCACGATGCCGGCGTCGAGCCGCAATGCGCGCGTCAGATAGGCAACGCCGGGCGTCGGTAGAGGACCGCACAGCACCACATCCACGCCAGCACTTGACAGCCCCGCTTCAAGCGCAGCCTCGAGCATGTAGCCGGAAATGCGCGTGTCCTTGCCGATCAGCACGGTCGGACGCGGCATGTTCAGATTATGGGCGGACAGCAGCAACGCGCGGCCCGCCGCCTGGCCGAGCCGCAGCACGAACTCCGGTGTAATCGGCGCTTCCCCGACGGTGCCCCGCACGCCGTCAGTGCCGAAATATTTTCGCTTGGCACTCATCGCTCGGCGCTCCGCATCGCCTGTAATACGGCTAGCGCATCGCGCGTAGCGGCAACATCGTGCACCCGGACGATGTTCGCGCCGCGCTCGGCGGCCAGCAGTGCTGCAGCCACCGACGCCGCGGTTCTGTCGGCAGCGCGGCCTGAGACTCTTCCGAGCATCGACTTGCGCGACAGTCCGACCACGATTGGAACCTGCATGCGCCCGAATTCCGATAGTTGCGACAGAAGCGCGAAATTATGCGCGTCGTTCTTGCCAAATCCGAATCCCGGATCGATCGCAATGCGGGACGCTTCAATGCCCCGCGCCTGCGCGTACTGCACTCGCTGAGCCAGAAACTGCACGACATCCTTCGTAACGTTTCGATAGTAAGGCGCCTGCTGCATCGTGGCGGGTGTGCCCTGCATATGCATCAGCACCACGCCGCAATCGTGCTCCGCAACGACTTCGGCTGCGCCGGACTGCTGCAACGCTCGCACATCATTAATGATCGCAGCGCCGGCTGCCAATGCAGCGCGCATCACCTCGGGTTTGCTGGTGTCAACTGACAAAGGAACGGTGTGGCCGGCGAGCATTTCGATTAGCGGCACGACGCGTCTGATCTCTTCGTCGGTCGACACTTCTGCAGCGCCGGGCCGTGTCGACTCGCCTCCGATGTCGATGATGTCGGCGCCGTCGGTAATAAGTTGCTGCGCATGCGCCAGCGCGGCCGGGGGGTCGAAGTAGCGCCCGCTGTCCGAAAACGAATCCGGGGTGACGTTAACGATGCCCATGATGAGCACGTGATCGAGCGCGAGCTCACGGCCGTGCATCGACCATGACATAGGACGCTCGGTCTCGACTGTTCGCATCGGTGTAAGTGCAAAATGGCAATAAAAAAGGCCGGGGCTTCCGGCCTTCTTTAAGCGCGCCGCTTAAGCTGGCTGAACGACAACTTCGGCGCCGCCGCTGGCCGACGGCCCTCCGGCCGGCGGCACGGAACCCGTCGACTTCGGAGGCCGGGGCGGACGGCCGGCGAGAATATCGTCGATCTGTTCGGTATCGATCGTTTCCCAATCGAGCAGCGCCTTGACCATTGCTTCTATCTTGTCGCGATTTTCCTCGATGTGCTTACGCGCGATCGCGTACTGCTCGTCGATAATGCGACGGATTTCCGAATCCACCTTGCGCATCGTTTCTTCCGATACGTTGGTGGTCTTGGTAATCGAGCGCCCGAGAAATATTTCGCCTTCGTTTTCGGCGTACACCATTGGACCCAGCGCATCGCTCATACCGTAGCGCGTGACCATGTCGCGCGCCATTTGCGTAGCGCGCTCGAAGTCATTGCTTGCTCCGGTCGTCATCTGATTCATGAAGACCTCTTCGGCAATCCGTCCGCCGAACAGCACCGCGATCCGGCTCAACAGATATTGCCGGTCGTAGGCGTAACGATCCTGCTCAGGCAGCTGCATCGTCACTCCAAGCGCACGGCCGCGCGGAATGATCGTGACTTTGTGCACTGGATCCGACTTCGGCATCATCCTTGCGACAAGGGTATGCCCCGATTCGTGATACGCCGTGTTCAGGCGCTCTTCCTCGGTCATCACCATCGACTTTCGCTCGGCGCCCATCATGATCTTGTCTTTGGCCTTTTCGAAGTCGACCATCTCGACCACGCGCGCACTGCGCCGCGCGGCGAACAACGCTGCTTCATTGACCAGATTGGCGAGATCGGCGCCAGAAAACCCGGGCGAACCGCGCGCCAGGAGGTCCGCGCGCACGTCAGCGCCAATCGGAACCTTGCGCATGTGCACGTTCAAGATCTGCTCGCGACCGCGAATATCCGGCAGCGGAACGACCACTTGGCGGTCAAAGCGGCCCGGACGCAACAGCGCTGGATCCAGCACGTCGGGACGGTTCGTCGCGGCAATAACGATCACGCCCATGCCGGTCTCGAAGCCATCCATCTCGACGAGCATCTGGTTCAGCGTCTGCTCGCGCTCGTCGTTACCGCCGCCGAGCCCTGCTCCGCGCTGCCGGCCGACGGCGTCAATTTCATCGATGAAGATGATGCACGGCGCATGCTTCTTCGCTTGATCGAACATGTCGCGCACGCGCGCCGCGCCGACGCCGACGAACATCTCGACAAAGTCAGAGCCAGAGATTGAGAAGAACGGAACCTTCGCTTCGCCTGCGATCGCTTTGGCCAGCAATGTTTTACCGGTACCGGGCGAACCGACCATCAACACACCGCGCGGAATTCTCCCGCCGAGCTTCTGAAACTTGGAAGGATCGCGCAGAAACTCCACCAGCTCATGCACTTCTTCCTTAGCCTCGTCACAGCCTGCGACGTCGGCAAAGGTGATGGCGTTGTTGGTTTCGTCGAGCATGCGCGCGCGCGACTTGCCAAAAGAGAACGCACCGCCGCGGCCGCCGCCCTGCATCTGGCGC
>DATLMT010000086.1:0-3846 GCA_035537135.1 Burkholderiaceae bacterium
CGGTGCACAGGTCAGTGGTGGATATTTCGCCGATCCCGGTTACAAGGAAGTGCCGGGCCTCGATGACGTGGGCTTTCCAATCGCGGAGATTGCCGCCGATGGCAGCTGCATTGTGACCAAGGCGTCCAACACCGGCGGCCTGGTCGATGCACGTACTGTGAAGGAACAGCTGCTGTACGAGATTCATGATCCTGCGCAGTATTTGACGCCCGACGTGGTGGCGGACATCAGCGACGCCGAAGTGGCGGAAGTCGGACGCGATCGAGTGCGGCTCACTGGCGTGCGCGGGCATCCCCGCACTTCGACATTGAAGGCGAATGTCTTCTTCGACGGCGGTTGGCTCGGGGAAGGTGAAATCTCGTACGCGGGTGAAGGCGCCGAAGCGCGTGCGCGGCTTGCCATGGACGTGATGGACAAACGTGTCGGGCGCGACTTGCAACTACGCTTTGATCTGATCGGCGTGATGAGCGTACTCGGTGACGACACCGATCGGCTGCTGAATGCAACACGCAGCGGCGCGGCGACCGACGTGCGGCTGCGCGTTGCCGCGAAGCATGAAGACGCGGCGCAGATCGATCGCATGCTGCGGGAGCTGACTGCGCTGTGGACCGGGGGTCCGGCGGGCGGCGGTGGTGTACGGGTTGCCAAGCGGCAGCGTTTGTCCCAGAAATCGTGTCTGGTGCCGCGTGAGCGCGTGCCGGCGAGTGTGGCGTTCGTATGAACAGCTCTGAGTTCGCCACAGTTGCGCTGCGCGAGATAGCACATGCGCGTACCGGCGACAAAGGCAATCGCACCAACATCAGCCTGATTGCCTACGACGCACGTCACTATGGCCTGCTGGTCGAGCAGATAACACCCGAGCGCGTCGCGCAACAATTTGCGTATCGCAAGCCCTCGCATGTGGCGCGCTATCTGCTGCCGAAGCTCGGCGCGATGAACTTTGTGCTCGACGACGTGCTCGACGGCGGTGTCAACGATTCGCTCAATCTGGACATGCACGGCAAGGCGCTGTCGTTTCATTTGCTTGCGCTCACCGTGCAGCTACCTATTGCGTTGCAAAAACCAACCAAGGAGACCGCATGAAACTCGATCGCATGATCGCTGCGCTCGGAGTCGCGACGCTGGCTGCGTTCGCACAACCTGCATATTCGCAGGCTCAGGACTATCCGAAAGGGCCCGTCAAGATGATCGTGCCGTTCCCGCCGGGCAGCGCGACGGATCTCGCAGCGCGCGTGATCGGCCAGCAGTTGCAGACAGCGCTCGGCAAACCATTCGTGGTTGAGAACAAGCCCGGCGCGCAGGGAACGATTGCTGGACAGGACGTGGTGCGTGCTGCGCCGGATGGTCAGACGCTGCTGTTTACTTCGAATACGGCGATTGCGTCGAACGTGCCACTGATGAAGAAGATGCCGTATGACCCGACGAAGGACTTCGCGCCCGTGGCAGGCATCGGTACGACGGCGCTGGTGCTGATGGTCAAGCCTGATTTTCCGGCCAAGAATCTAAACGAGTTCATTGCGCACGCGAAACAAAGGCCGGGCAAGCTTGCTGCAGGCTACGGCTCGACGAGTTCGCAGATCAGCATTTCGCGGCTAAGCAAGATGAGCGGGCTCGATGTCCTGTCGGTGCCGTACAAGGGCATACCACTGGCGGTCAACGACGTGCTGTCCGGTCAAGTGCAATTCACGTTCGTCGACCTCGGCAATGCGATGGCGCAGGCCAAGGGCGGAACGTTGCGTCCGATTGCGATCACAGCACCGCAGCGTAATCCCCTTGTACCTGACTGGCCGACGCTCGCTGAAGTGCTGCCGGGCTACGACATCACTGCTTGGTTTGCGATTGCAGCACCGGCAGGCACACCGAAGCCAATCGTCGACAAGCTGCACGCCGCGACGGCAAAGGCCCTTGCATCGGCGGATGTCAAAGAAAAATTCGCGACGATCGGACTGGCGCCGATGCCGATGACGCCTGATGAGCTTTCCAAGTTCATCGTGTCCGAAGTCAGTAAGTGGACGCGGCTGACGAAGGAAGCCGGTATCGAGCCCGAATGAAGCAGCCCATCATGCTGGTCACGGGTGCCAGCCGCGGCATCGGTGCCGAGATCGCAAAAATGGCCGGGCGCTCGGGCTACAAAGTCGCGGTCAACTTCAATCGCAGCGAGAAAGAAGCACGCGAAGTCGTCGGTGAGATCAAGGACAATGGCAGCGACGCTATTGCGCTGCAGGCGGACGTCGGTGATTCCACCCAGGTGGCAAAGATGTTCGAGCGCTTCGACGCCGAACTCGGCACCCTCGATGTGCTGGTCAACAACGCCGGCATGCTGAGCAAATTCAACGTTTCTGAAACAGACGTTGCACCTTTGGCAGAAGTGTTTTCCGCTAACGTATTCAGTGCGTTCTACTGTGCGCGCGAAGCTGTGCGACGCATGTCCACCAAACACGGCGGGCGCGGCGGCGTCATCGTCAATATGTCATCGGTAGCGGCACGCACTGGCGGCCTGAGCGGCGGGGCGGCGTACGCTGCGACCAAGGGTGCGATGGATTCGTTCACGACGGCGCTCGCGAAGGAAGTCGGCACCGAAGGCATCCGAGTGAACGCGATCCGGCCGGGGTTGATCGCCACGGAGATCCACAATGCGCACGGTGGACTCGAACAAATGGAGCGCCTGGCAAAGGCCGCTGTGCCGCTCGGCCGCTCGGGCTCGGTGATGGAAGTCGCTGAAGTTGCGCTGTGGCTCGCGTCCGGCGCATCGTCATACGTGCACGGCGCGATTATCGACGTGTCTGGCGGACGTTAGACGTTCTCTAAAGCCCACTCGTTGCGAGGTCACGCGCCTGCTGCGCCGACTGCTCGGGCGTCAATGAGTGCAACGGCGGCACGACCCGCGCCCAGTCTGGCCGTCGATACTTCACCGCGAGTGCCTGCTTGACGGCGGCGATGACCGGTGCGCGAGTCAGAATCGAGCGCTGCGCGGCCGCAGCGGCAACTGCGCGCTCGCCCTCGGCAGTACCACGCGACTTCCAGCTCTCGGAGGCCGCGCGTACCGTGACATTGACGGTGGCCGAGATGCATCCAGCCCAGCGATAGCGGTCGGAATCCTTCAAGGTGCCCTCGGCGCTTGGAAAGACATCAAAATCTTCGACGCCGGAGGCCATCGCGATCGCGTATGCGTTATCGCCCGAGCTGTCTTTCAGCCCGAGCAATTCGCGCGGATATTTTTTCTTCAGCGACTGCACGAACTCGAGCGGATACGGCACGCCCGATAGCTGCGGAAAGTTGTAGAGATATAAACGCAGGTCGGCACCGACTCGATTGATCAATTCGTCGAAGTAGGCGAGCAGGCCGGCGTTGTCTATCGGCTTGTAATAAAACGGCGGCAGTACGAGCGCGCCGCTGAAATCGAGGTCGCGCGCTTCGCGCGTGAGCAGCACCGCATCAGTCAGCGATGCAGCGCCGGTTCCGACCATGAACTGCGACATTGGCAGCCCGGATCGCGCCACCGCCTGCATCGCTGCGCGTCGCTGCTCAACCGAGAACGAAGTTGCTTCGCCGGTAGTGCCGAGCAGGTTGATGCCATCGCAGCCCTCGCCGAGCAGCGTGCGGCAATGCTCAATCAATCGATCGGTGTCGATGCTGAAGTCCGGGTTTAGCGGTGTGGCGGCGGCGGCGATAACACCGCGAAGTCGTATGGTCATCAGCAGCTCAAGAAGGTGGAACGAGGAAATCGAAGTCGCAGCCCTGATCCGCCTGCAGCACGCTGCGCATGAACAGAGCAGCGTAACCACGCTGCACGGTGGGTTCGACGACCGGGCCGACTCGCGAACGACGCTTTGCAAGCTCATCGTC
>DATLMT010000087.1:0-17280 GCA_035537135.1 Burkholderiaceae bacterium
CGGTGCACAAGTTCTAGAAACGGTTGATGCGGCCGTGCCGCACGGACCCGCTCGATCAGTCCGAACGCAATACCACTGCCGCCGTGGGCGGCCAATCCAGAAGGCTTGTCAACCGCCATCAGATGTTCGTCCTCGAACAGAATTGGCGGCATCGAAGTCGCCGGTATGGCTGCCAGCGCCCTCGACGCACCCTCGGCAAGCCGCATCGGCGGAATGCGCAGCTGGTCCCCCGCCGCCAATCGATAGTCGACCGCCACGCGACCCTTGTTCACGCGGACTTCGCCTTGGCGCACGATCCGATAGACGTGGCTCTTCGGCACTCCCTTGGCAATGCGGATCAGGTAATTGTCGAGCCTCTGTCCTTCGGCATCTGCGCCGATGGTGCGATAGGAAGCGCGGTCGGCGACCACCGCTTCGGGATCAAAGTCGCCTTGCGGCTCGCCGGGCGCCTTGCCGGCCCCGATTTTTACGGTTTTACGCGCAGTGCCCATATTGCATATACTCGCGGCGCTGGGACATGCGAAACGGAACACGTTAAGCCCGCATCGCGGAGATTGTAGCCAGGCTCATCTCCGCACAGGCGCCCGGACGCGAGTCCTGGGCATGTGGAGGCAACAATCGCCTCCTGAATTTGCAGTCGCGCGGTTAGTCACCTGACGAGCGCAGCGGCTGCACCGGACCGGCGATGAGCCGGTTCCGCTGAAACGATTTGTTCGGACAGAATAAGAGATCAGAACTCCGGAACAGTGCGCATGCGAACCATCACCCACGTTGAAAATTCTGAGCCGCGCCTTTTTGGCGCCCGCCGGTGGGTGATTGCGCGTCGTCTTTTGTATGCACGTGGCATCGCTGCTCACCGCACGCTCGCGGTGCCGCCAGCCTGCGCCTCCGAAACCTGAGACTCTAGTTCCCCGCCGTTTCGTTTCAGCACACAACAGCGCCAACATGAAGGCGCAGAGGAGTGTTGATGAAACGCATGTTGTTCAACGCGACGCATGCAGAAGAGCTGCGCGTCGCAATCGTCGACGGCCAGCGGCTGGTCGACATTGATATAGAAACCGCCGGGCGCGAACAGCGCAAGTCGAACATTTATAAAGGCGTCGTCACCCGCGTCGAGCCCAGCCTTGAAGCGTGCTTTGTCGACTACGGCGAGGAGCGTCACGGCTTTTTGCCCTTCAAAGAAGTATCGAAGATCTACTTTCGCGATGGTGTGGACGTGCGCACCGCACGCATCCAAGACGCGCTGAAAGAAGGCCAAGAGCTCGTCGTTCAGATCGAGAAGGAAGAGCGCGGTAACAAGGGTGCCGCACTCACGACGTTCGTTTCGCTGGCGGGTCGCTATCTAGTGCTGATGCCGAACAATCCACGCGGCGGAGGTGTCTCCCGGCGAATTGAAGGCGAAGACCGCCAGGAATTGCGCGAGACGATGGACCAGCTCGACCTGCCGCCAGGCATGTCGATCATCGCGCGCACCGCAGGCATCGGCCGCTCGGTTGAAGAGCTGCAATGGGATTTGAATTATTTGATGAAGCTTTGGAACGCGATCGAAGGCGCCGGGCGGCCACAGTTCGAGCTGGTCGCCACGGACGCCGACGGCAAGAAAACGACAACGTATGTCGATAGTCAAACCGGCGCGGAAGGACAGCGGCTGAAGCGCGCCAACCCGGCGCCCTTTCTGATCGTCGAAGAATCGAACCTGGTGATTCGCGCAATCCGCGATTATTTTCACCCGGAGATCGGCGAGATCCTGGTCGATACCGACGACATTTACGAGCAGGCGCGTCAATTCATGGCGCACGTGATGCCCGACAACCTGCAGCGCGTAAAGCGCTACAAGGACGACGTGCCGCTGTTCTCGCGCTTTCAAATCGAGCACCAGATTGAAACGGCGTACTCGCGCCAGGTGCCCTTGCCCTCCGGCGGGTCAATTGTTGTCGATCACACCGAAGCGCTGGTTTCCATCGACGTGAACTCGGCACGCTCGACCAAGGGCTCGGACATCGAAGAGACCGCGATGCGGACCAACATGGAAGCCGCCGATGAAGTCGCGCGGCAATTGCGCCTGCGCGACCTCGGCGGGCTGATCGTGATCGACTTCATTGACATGGAGGATCTGAAGAATCAGCGCCAGGTCGAGACGCGTTTGAAGGACGCTTTGCACTACGACCGTGCCCGCGTACAGATGGGCAAGATCTCACGCTTCGGTTTGATGGAGCTGTCGCGGCAGCGCATTCGACCGGCGCTCAACGAAGGCAGCCACGTGACATGCCCGCGCTGCAATGGTGTCGGTGTCATCAGGGACACCGAAAGCTCTGCCCTGCACATCCTGCGCATTCTGCAAGAAGAGGCGATGAAGGAAGGCACGGCGGCCGTACATGCGCAGGTGCCGGTTGAAGTTGCCAGCTATCTATTGAATGAGAAGCGTGCCGACATTGCGAAGATCGAAGCGCGCCTGCGTTTGTCCGTCGTGTTGATCCCTAACAAGTTCATCGACACGCCCCACTATCACATCGAGCGTTTGCGGCACGACGACGCTCGGCTTGAGGGCGGAAAGGCCAGCTTCGAGCGTGCAGCGGACCTCGCCCCGAGCACCGATACACCTTACTTGTCGGGGTTGCGCGCGAAACCGGGCGACGACGGTCGAGTGCGCCAGGAGGCAGTGGTCAAGGGGATCGTGCCGGAGACTCCCGCGCCCGTGCCAGTGAAGCCGGCGCTCGTTGCGCCGCTGGTCACTCAGCCGGAGCGCGCTCAGGTCAGCATGTGGGATCGCATCGTCGCATTCTTCACAGGTGGCGATGTTGTCGAGCCCGCACCGAAAGTCGCTCTCCCCGCAGTGGTCGATCCGAAGCCGGCACGCAGCGGCAGTCAGGCCGAGCGCCATCGCGGCCGCGGCAACGGTGACGCTCGCCGCGATGGCCGCCGCGATAGTCGGCGCGCCGGCAAACCGGGCGAGCACCGCGACAGTAAGCGCGACGATGATGTTCGCGCTACTGAGGATACGAATCGCGGCGCCCGGCGCGATCCCCGACGCCCGGAAGACCGCCGCCCAGCCGGTGCGAAGGCCGACAAACCGCGCCGGGAACAATTCGCGCAGGACGGGCGTGGCGGCGAGGACGCAAGCGAGAAGCGCAAGCCGCGCCCCCGTCCCGAGAAGGACAAATCGATCGTCGCCGAGGCAGCCGAGCGAGTGACGATGCCCGAAGACATTGGGCCCTCACCGTCGATTGCAGCCGTCGCCATCGTCACCGCGGACGCTGCGGCGGCGGAAACACCGCATGACGGGCACGAAGAACGCGGCCGCAGACGCCGCCGCCGGCGCGGTCGTGGCGGCCGTGGCGACGGCAGCAACGCCGCCGTGTCTGGCAACGGAAGTGTGAGCAACGGCAATGCGCTGGCCGCTGCTGGCAACGACTTGAGCTTTCCAGAGCAGCACGTCGACTCCGATACAGAAGACTCGCAGCGCTCCGTCTCAGCGTTGATCAACGAGCCGCTTGAGCCGAAAGTGGGTGAAGAGGTTCCGCCTGAGCCCACGCGCGAACCGCTCGTAGTCAGCAACATCACTGCTGTAAGACTGCCTCCTTTGGTTCCCGCGCCGACGATGGTCGCGCTGCCGGTCGTTCGGCAGGCACCGCTGCCGGTAGACGAGTTACAGCCGGTATTGCAGAGCGCTGGCTTGATGCTGGTACAAACTGCCGCCGATCGACACGCGGAAGCGCAGGCAAAAATGGCCGCGGAGGCTACGCCACCGCGAGCGCGGCGCGAGCGCCCGCCCCTGCCGCCGCTGGACGATGCACCGCTGGTGCAGGTTGAAACGCAGAGCGGACCCGGCGGCCGCGCAAGCGCGTAGGACTCAGCCGGCACTGCGCGATGAGCGGCCGCGTCATTCCACTGATCGATTCGCGCGCGGTGAATTCACCGCCGTTTGCGTTCGGTGATTTCGCACAATCCGCGGGCAGCGATGTCGCGGACCGGCTCGGCCGCCGATTGCGAGATTTGCGCATATCGGTCACCGATCGCTGCAACTTTCGCTGCACCTACTGCATGCCGAAAGAGGTCTTCGACTCGGACTATCGGTTTCTGCGCCATTCCGATCTGCTGACCTTCGAAGAAATCGCGCGACTCGCGCGCGCTTTTGCGCAGCACGGCGTTGAAAAGATCCGCCTGACGGGCGGCGAGCCTCTGCTGCGCAAGGATTTGCACAAGCTGATCGCGATGCTGTCGCCGCTGAAGACGCGCAGCGGCCGCGCCCTCGATATCGCGTTGACCACCAACGGCTCGGTACTTGCGCGCAAAGCACAACAGCTTGCAGACGCGGGCTTGAAGCGAGTCACCGTCTCGCTTGACGGACTTGACGACGCGACTTTTCGGCGCATGAACGACGTCGATTTTCCGGTGCGCGCCGTGCTGGATGGCATTGACGCGGCCACGGCCGCCGGCCTCGCGCCGGTAAAGATCAACATGGTCGTCAAGCGCGGCGTCAACGAAGGCGAAATTACCGCCATGGCGCGCCACTTTCGCGGCACGGGCCACGTCGTGCGCTTTATCGAATACATGGACGTCGGCACATCGAACGGCTGGCGCATGGACGAAGTCGTCCCATCAAGCGAAGTGCTGCAGCGGATCGCCGACCAGTTTCCGATTGAGCCCCTCGACGCCAACTACGCCGGCGAGGTCGCGGAGCGCTGGCGCTACCGCGACGGACAGGGCGAAATCGGCGTTATCTCGAGCGTGTCACAGGCGTTTTGCCGCGATTGCACGCGTGCTCGACTGTCTACCGAAGGAAAGCTTTATCTGTGCCTGTTCGCCCATCAAGGTCATGACTTGCGCGCGCTGCTACGCAGCGAAGCTCCGCTGACGGATTCTTTGCTCGAATCTGCAATCGGCCACATCTGGCGCGCGCGCGATGATCGCTATTCCGACCTGCGCGCCGCAGCGAGCGCAAATATGCCGAAAGTCGAGATGTCGTATATCGGCGGCTAGCGCTGCATGAAAGACATCACCGGTCTGATTCTCGCCGGAGGACGCGGCGAGCGCATGGGCGGTGTCGACAAAGGTTGGGCGATACATGAACGCAGGCCCCTGATCGTGACTGTCGTCGAGCGCTTTGCACCGCAAGTTGGCCATCTGCTGATCTCGGCCAACCGCAACGTAGAACGCTACGGAATGCTCGGCACCGTCGTAGAGGACATTTCGATTGGCGGCGACCGCTTCGCGGGACCCTTAATAGGCGTGCTCAGCGGTTTGCGTCAGGCGCGAACCGAGTGGGTCGCTATCGTTCCATGCGATGCACCTCGGCTGCCGCTGGATCTGGTACAGCGCCTTGTCAGCGCGGTACTCAATGCCGGTGCTACAGCGGCATGCGCGCGTGTCAATGATCAACTGCAGCCGACATTCACGTTGGTAAAAACAGATTCCGCGCCTGACCTTGCCAGCGCAATCGCCGCCGGCACGCGCGCGATGCATCGCTGGCTGGAATCAATCGGTGTCGTGGCCGTCGACTTCGACGACACCACCGCCTTCGCCAACATTAACCACATCGTCACAGAATAGCCGGTCGCTACGCCGGGAACCGGTCGGCGGCGCGCTCTCGCAACTTGGCGGCCTCTTCCTCCCGGTCCTTCGGAGGTGCATTCGTTTGCAACGACCCAAGCAGCTTGCTGCTGATTGCGGCAATTTCGTCCACCGCGCCAAAGAATGCAGCTTCGTTGATCTTCGACGGCTTGTTGAACCCCGTCACCTTACGCACGAATTGCAGCGACGCCGCGCGAACCTCGTCGTCCGTCACCGGGGGCTCGAAATTAAAAAGTGTCTTGATGCTTCTGCACACGTGTTTCCACCTCACTCAGTTTGTGACTAAAACCTTTTCATCAATCGCAACATTTTCGCTACACGCGGCTTGTACGGCGGCAGGAACAGCTTCATGCCATTGAAACGCGACTGACGGAACACCGGCGTTAGCTTGCTGAACGTGTCGAAACCCCAGCGGCCATGGTAGTGACCCATGCCGGATGCGCCGACGCCCCCAAACGGCAAATCTTCCTGCGCGACGTGCATCAGCGTTTCGTTGAAGCAAACGCCCCCGGCGTGTGTGTTCTTCAGCACCGACTCGGCCCGCTTGGCATCTTTATCGAACCAGTACAAGGCGAGCGGGCGCGGGTGCGCGTTGATAAACCCAATGGCGTCCCTAAGATCGTCGTACGGAATTACCGGCAATAGCGGGCCAAAGATTTCTTCGCGCATGATGTCGAGCTCCGGCGCGGGGTCGACCATGATTGCCGGCGCCAGGCGGTGCGTCGCATCGTCGTGCTCCGCGCCGCCAAACAAAGGAACAATGGCTGCGCCTGCACCGCGCGCCTGCGCTACGTAGCCAGCAAGTCGCTGATACTGCCGGGCATTGACGATGCTGCAATAGTCGGTGTCACCGAGGCCTTTGGGATACATGCCTTGCGCTTGCCGTTTGGCCGCCTCCACAAACGCGGATACTTGCCCGCGTGGAACGAGTGCATAGTCCGGAGCAATACATGTCTGCCCAGCGTTCAACAGCTTGCCGGCTAATACGCGCTGCACGGCGTGCTCGATCGGGTACTCGGGCGCGACCACCGCAGGTGACTTGCCGCCCAGCTCCAGCGTGACCGGTGTCAGATTTTGCGACGCCGCGTTCATCACCTTGCGGCCCACGCTTGTCGAGCCGGTAAATAGCAGATGATCAAATGGCAGCGCAGAAAACTGCGCAGCGACGTCGGCGCCACCGGTGATGACAGCCACTTCGTTCGAACGAAATGCGGAAGCGATCAGCTGCTGAAAAAGCTCGGAGAACGCGGGCGTGAATTCCGACATCTTCACCATCGCCCGATTTCCGGCGACGAGTGCGGCCACGAGCGGGCTTACGGCCAGGAATAGCGGATAGTTCCACGGAACGATGATGCCGACCACACCGAGCGGCCGCGCTACGACGTTGGCGCGCGCCGGCAGGAACCACTTGGATACGCCCGCGCTGCGCGGCTTCATCCAGCGCCTGCCGTGCTTGATCGCGCCACGAATTTCAGATCGGCTCGGAAAAATCTCGGCGATCTGGGTTTCAATGCGCGGGCGGCCCGCGAAGTCGGCGTCGATTGCAGTTTCTATCGCCGACTCGTTATCTTCAAGCAAGCGGCGCAGCCGCTCGAGGCGATTACGCCGCTCTTCCCATTCGGCGAATGGTGCGGCGTCGTACGCTGCGCGCTGGATCTGAAAAATGACGTGCAGCTCGGCAGGTGTGTCGGAAGCGTTCATGGCCGATAGCTTAATGCCCGCGACGACGTTCTGTTAACGCATTGATGAAGCAGACTCGTTTGGCAGGCGAGCGAGTCGTGTTGCGGCCGTGGCACGACCGCGACGCGGATGCTTTCGCCGCGATGAACGCAGACTCGCGCGTGATGCAATTTTTCGTCGCGCCGCTGTCGCGCGCGGAGTCCGATGCCCTTTTGTCCCGCATCCGCGCGGTGATCGAAGAGTGCGGGTGGGGCTGGTGGTGTGTAGACATTGACGGCGAATGCGCGGGCTTTACCGGCTTGAGTACACCTCCGTACGAAACGCCGTTTACCCCGTGCGTGGAGGTGGGCTGGCGCTTTAGGCCGCTCTTCTGGGGGCGCGGGTACGCTACCGAGGCCGCGCAATTGGCGCTCGACTATGGCTTCCGAAAATTGCAGTTGCCGGAGATCGTCTCGTTTACCGCTGCCGGCAATTTGCGCTCGCGTCGCGTAATGGAGCGCATCGGCATGCAGCGCGATTTCGCTGGAGATTTCGATCATCCGCGCATCCCCGAGGGACATGCGCTGCGGCGCCACGTGCTGTACCGAACGCGGCGGCACCGAAGTTAGCTAATCGATCTCTTCATATAAAGGAAGCGTCAGAAACTCCGCAAAGTCGGGCTGCGTGCTCATCTGTTCGAAGATGCGGGCCGCCTGATCGTAAGTTGGCGAATCTGGCCCGACGACGGCTTTAACTTTCGCGAGCTCTTCCGGGATCAGCGTGCGCACCATCGCGGCGTCGACTTTGCGCCCATCATCAAGCACGCCTTTGGGAGAGCGAATCCACTGCCACACCTGTGAGCGGCTGATCTCCGCAGTCGCTGCGTCTTCCATCAGATTGTGGATCGGCACACAACCGTTACCGGCCAGCCATGAGCCCACATAGTGAATTCCGACGTTGACGTTCATCCGCAGCCCGGCCTCCGTGATCGGCGCTTCAGGCTCGAAGTCCAGCAGATCCGCCGCGTTTACTTTGACGTCGTCGCGCTTCTTGTCGATCTGGTTGGCCCGATCGCCGAGCACATTGACAAACTCCTCCATCGCGATCGACACGAGCCCTGGATGCGCGACCCAACCGCCGTCGTAGCCATCGGTCGCGTCGCGCCGCTTGTCGCTGCGAACGCCGGCCATTGCTGCTTCGTTCCTTGCGGGATCGTTCTTGATTGGAATGAGCGCGCTCATCCCACCCATCGCCGGGGCGTTTCGCTTATGGCACGTAGCCAGAAGCAGCAGCGCATAGGCACGCATGAAGGGTGCCGTCATGGTCACCTTGGCCCGATCGGCGAGCACAAAACTCTTATCGACCTTGAACTTCTTGATGCACGAAAAGATATAGTCCCAGCGACCGGCGTTTAGTCCGGCCGAGTGATCGCGCAACTCGTACAGGATCTCGTCCATCTCGAACGCGGCGAGAATCGTTTCGACCAACACCGTGGCCTTGATCGTTCCTTGCGGAATGCCAAGCTCGTTCTGCGTTGCGACGAAAATATCGTTCCATAGCCGCGCTTCCAGATGCGACTCCAGCTTCGGCAAATAGAAATACGGCCCGCTGCCGCGCGCAAGCAACTCCTTGGCGTTGTGGAACATGTAGAGCGCAAAATCGAAAATTCCGCCCGACACTCGCTCGCCGTCGATCAATACGTGCTTCTCGTCGAGGTGCCAGCCGCGCGGACGCACGATCAAAACGGCAACCTTGTCATTCAGCGCGTAGCTTTTCGCGCCCTGCTGCAGCGTGATGCTGCGGCGGATCGCCTGCATCAGGTTGACATGACCTGTGATCTGGTTGTCCCAATTGGGCGCGTTGCTGTCTTCGAAATCGGTCATGTACGCGTCAGCCCCTGAGTTCAGCGCGTTGATGACCATCTTGCGCTCCACAGGGCCGGTGATTTCGACGCGACGGCATTGCAAATCTGCTGGCAACGGCGCGATCGTCCAGTTGCCTTCGCGCACTTGCTTGGTCTCCGCAAGAAAATCGGGACGTTCGCCGGCGTCGAGCCGCTTTGCGCGTTCAATACGCGTGGCCAACAAGTGCCGTCGGCGCGGCTCGAACTGTCGATGCAACTTCGCTACCAGCGCGAGCGCGTCAGCCGTCAGAATTTCGTCGAAGCCCGGTCGCATCGGAGCGTTGATCGAAACGCCCTCGCCCTTCGTCATAGCGACAATTCCTTCCCTTGAAGAGTTTCCTGCTGCAAAACAAATTCAGCCGCGTCGGTCAGGGTGACGCCGGCGCCACTAAGCTTTACACCGAGGCGCTCGAGCACGGCATCGTTGCGATTGACCCAGAAGCTCGTATAGCCATACCACGCGGCGCCGCATGCGTCCCAGCAGTTACTGGACACGAATGTGATCTGCTGCGGCTGCAGCTTCAGCGCGCGCGGGCCCAGCGCGTATACCGACGGCGAGGTCTTGAATGCACGCACCTGGTCGGCCGACAGCACCAGATCGACATAACGATGGAGGCCCGATGTAACGAGTGCGGTCTCGAGCATCTCCGAGTCGCCGTTCGAAAGGACGCCCAACCGTACGCCCGCGTCATGCAGGCGGGCAAGGGCGGGCGCCACGTCCGGGAACGGTGTTAGCCGCTTGTATTCATCCGCCAGCCGCGTTACGTTGTCCGCCCCAGCATCCAGCTTCAATGTCTGCAACGAGTATTCGAGTGCGTCGCGCGTAACCTCGGCAAAGCTGACGTAGCGACTCGACAATGTTCGCAAGCGCGAATATTCAATCTGCTTTTCTCGCCACAACCGGGAGATCTGCTCGCCGTGCCCGGTAAACATCTCCTCTGCGCGGCGCGTGACCGAATAAACGTCGAGCAGCGTCCCGAAGACATCAAACAGAGCAGCACTGGCAGCCATAGCAGTTGCCAGTCTAATTGTTCTGCGCTGGGTGCCTCAGGCCGCCTGTTTGTCTACTTTCCGATCAAAGAATTGCTCGTCTTCTGTCGACCCGTGCAGTGCTGATGTCGACGCCTCGCGCTCGATCGTCGTCGTCACCGCATCGAAGTAACCCGTCCCGACCTCACGCTGGTGCTTGACGGCGGTAAAGCCCTTGTCGGCCGCGGCGAACTCAGCTTGCTGCAGCTCGACAAACGCGCTCATTTGGTTGCGCGCATAGCCGTGCGCAAGATGGAACATCGAGTAGTTGAGCGAATGGAACCCGGCGAGCGTGATGAACTGGAACTTGTAGCCCATCGCGCCGAGCTCGTTCTGGAAGCGAGCAATTGTCGAATCGTCGAGATTTTTTTTCCAGTTAAACGACGGTGAGCAGTTGTATGCCAGCATCTTCCCCGGAAAGCGCTTGTGAATCGCCTCGGCAAACGCCTTTGCGAATCCAAGGTCCGGTTTGCCCGTTTCGCACCACAGCAGGTCGGCGTACGGCGCATAGGCCACGCCGCGTGACACCGCCTGCTGCAGGCCCGGCTTGGTCTTGAAAAATCCCTCAACCGTACGTTGGCCGGTCAGATACGGCGCGTCGTTCTCGTCGACGTCCGAAGTCACCAAATCGGCCGCCTCTGCATCGGTCCGAGCGAGCAGCACAGTCGGCACGCCGCACACGTCTGCCGCAAGGCGCGCCGCCACTAATTTGGCGACCGCCTCGCGCGTCGGCACCAGCACCTTGCCGCCCATGTGACCGCACTTTTTCACCGATGCGAGCTGGTCTTCGAAGTGCACGCCGGCCGCGCCCGCTTCGATCATCGACTTCATCAGCTCGAATGCGTTAAGCACACCGCCGAACCCAGCCTCGGCATCGGCAACAATCGGCGCAAAGTAATCAACGTAGCCTGCGTCGCTGGGATTCTTACCCTCCATCCACTGGATCTGATCTGCGCGGGCAAATGTGTTGTTAATGCGGCGAACTACTGCCGGCACCGAATTCACGGGGTAAAGTGACTGATCCGGGTACATCTCGCCAGCCAGGTTTGCGTCGCCTGCAACCTGCCATCCGGACAAGTAAATTGCCTTCAGCCCAGCTTTGACCTGCTGCATCGCCTGGTTACCGGTCAATGCTCCCAGCGAGTTGACGTACGACTCACTTGCGAGCAGGCGCCATAGCTTCTCGGAACCGCGTTTGGCGAGCGTGTGCTCGACCTGCACTGAGCCACGCAGCCGAACGACGTCTTCGGGCCCGTAGCCACGCTTTATTCCCTTCCAACGTCCGGCCTCGTTCCATTCCTTTTGAAGCCGCTGTGCATCGAGTTCGCGCGCTGTCATTTAGTTGCTCCTGGTGTGTCCGATCCGCGGATGAGTCGTAAAAAGAAACAGCGGAAATCGTACGAGCATTTATGCGCTGCAATACCCCCGTTATTTTATATAAGAGTCTAGTTTTTATGTGTATTAACAGTTATTTAGCAAATCTTCCCCGCGATACGAAATGCCGATTGCCATTTCGGAACAGCATGTGCTGTCGTGCAACAGCCATCTTTTCAGATCGCGAAATCCGCTGCGATCAATGAAATGCGCGCGATTACCAAAGTTGCGGCATAGGAAGCCGCGCGGAAATTGGATGCGTGTGCCCGCGCATTTCGGGCAAATCCCAATGCACGTGATCTGCCACATTCGCGTTACCGAATCAACGCGCTTGCAAAGGGCTTGCGCACTAACCCACGCGAAACACGATGAACGTCCTTGGCATCCAACTGAACGCCCCCTCGCTGATGGGCCTGATTCGAATGCTCGGCTTTACGCTTTGCGCCATCGCGCTTGTTGAAATGGCGGATTCGCTTAACTCGGGCGTCTGGGCCAATGAAGGGTCGCTGTCCTTTATCGTTGGGGGCTTCTCTGGATTTCTGCTAAACGAATCCGGTGCCGATTTTTCGAAGCACGGCTGGCGCGCATTTGCGCTGTTAATGGCCTGCGCGATCTTCGTTTTTCTCGCATTCAGTCTCGCGTTCTAGTTAAGCCGCCACCGCGGCGCTACGCGTCGCGCTAGCAATTCGCATCGCCATTAATAGGGCCGCCACCAGCAGGATGGCCACGGCTACCAGCGCCGCCTGGAACCGGCCCGCATCGAGCATCGGACCGAATACCAAAGGCGATAAAGCGAGCCCAACATCTAGACCTGAATAAACGAACCCGTAAATGCGGCCGAAGGCGGCCTGGCCAAACTGGCCGGTTGCGGCGCGCCGCACCAACAAGTCCCGATTCGGCCCTGACGTGCCGACGCCGAAGCCCATCAGCGCCATCACGGGAAACACCAGCGCGGCGGCGATTTGCCCCGATGCAAGCAGCAGCGCCATCGACGCACTGAAGGCGAGCGCAATGGCAATCAAGCGCTCGTTGCGCTCATTGCGCGAGGCGAGGAAGCCGCCCGTGATTGTTCCGGCCGCGCTGCCGAGGAGATACGCGGTTAAGGTGCTGGTTGCAACCACCAGCGACATCCCATAGACGTTGCCGAGAATCGCCGGTGCAAAGTTCTGCAGAATGCCGAACGATGCGGTCGAGAAAAAGAAAAACGCGAAGCACAGCCACACGGGTGTTGATCGGAGGAAGCCGAACTGATTCGCTGCCGGTTTCTCAGCGGCCACGGTTTGCGCGTGGCTGGGCACCACCAACTCCGCAGCTGCATTCGTCAGCATCGCACGTCTCCAGAACAAGATGGCGAGAACGATGGCTCCGACGCCGGCCGCCGCAAATCCGGCCGCCTGCCATCCAGCGAACGTGGCGACACCGGCCATGAACACAGGGGCCGCAGCCCATCCGAGATTTCCTGAAAGTCCATGCATTGAAAATGCGTGCCCTAACCGCGGCTGCGCTACGCGATGATTGAGCAAAGTGAAATCGGCCGGATGAAAAATGCTGTTGCCAAGCCCGGCTACTGCTGCGGTCACCATCAGCATTGCGTAGCTGTTTGACAAACCCAGAATCACGCCCGATAGGGCCAGTAGGCCGATCCCGAAGAACAAGACCGGCCGGGAGCCAGTCTTATCGACGACGAACCCAGCGAGAGCCTGTCCGATTCCGCTGATCACGAAGAACGTCGTCATCAGCAAACCGACCTCGGTGTAAGACAAATCAAAGTCTTTCATCAGCCACGGAAATAGCGGCGGCAACATCAAGTGAAAGAAATGCGAGGTACCGTGCGCCAGCCCGACCAGGCCGATCACTTCGGCATCATGGCGAACTGAAGAAGCCGCTGGGCGCGAACTTGATGGATTCATTGACAGAGATGAAAGCGATAGACAGTCGAGCGAATGTAGCAGTTAGAGTGCGCGCGACTGCGCATTGGCTCCTGGCCGCGGCCTGTTTGCTGCCTTACACGCCCGCAGCGGCACAAGTGCCGCTGCGGATCATCGCGATCAACGATTTTCACGGACATCTAGAGCCCCTAGACAATGCAATCGCGGTGCCCGACCCGGCGAACCCCGCCAGCACTGCACTGCTTCGAAGCGGCGGCGCTGCGTTTCTAGCCACGCGCATTAAACAGCTGAAGGCAGAGCAGCCCCACCACGTGGTCGTCTCCGCGGGTGATCTCGTCGGTGCTTCACCGCTTACCTCGGCCCTGTTTCATGACGAGCCGACGATCGAAGTGATGAACGCTATCGGCCTCGACATCAGTGCGCTCGGCAATCACGAGTTCGATCGCGGCGTGACGCATCTGCTGCGATTGGCGAACGGCGGTTGCGAATCGCAGACGACGGCGAACCGGCAAACGTGCGCGGGCATCGACGGCAAATTTTCGGGCGCACGATTCTCGTTTCTTGCTGCGAACGTGCTATCTCGAGAAAACGAGCAGCCAATAGTGCCGCCGATTTCGATCAAGAGCTTTGGAGACGTGCGCGTCGGCTTTATTGGCGCCGTCACACGCTCGACTCCCGGCATCGTCGTGCCCGGCGCCGTCGCGGGCGTGCGGTTCGTCGCGGAAGTCAAGGCACTCAATCAATCCGCAAAGGAACTGCAGGCTCAGGGCGTGAATACGATTGTCGCCGTCGTTCACGAGGGCGGAGACACTGAGGGTGGCTACGACGAGTGCCGGAATCCGCGCGGCCCGATCTTCGACATCGCGCGGGAGCTCGATCCGGCCATCGACATCGTGCTCTCCGCGCACACCCATCAAGCGTACAACTGTGTCATCGACGGCAGGGTCGTCATCCAGGCAGCGTCCTACGGGCGGCTGGTATCCGTGGTCGATATCGAAATAAATCGCGCATCGGGAAAGATCGTGCGCGAGCACACACGCGCGCGCAACGTTCCGGTCCCCAATGGTCTACGCACCAGCTATCGATTGCGCGCCGCCTACCCGCCTCTGGCTGCCGATCCTAAGGTAGAGACGATCGTCGAGCACTACCGCAAGCTGGCGGCGCCGGTGGCGCAGCAGCCCGTCGGTCGCATCGCCGACGATTTCGATCGGCGCGCATCGACCGGCGGCGACAGTGCGCTTGGACGCTTGATTGCTGATGCGCAACTCGCGCTGACGCGTAGTAATGGCGCCCAGCTTGCGTTTACGAACCCGGGCGGGCTGCGTGCCGACTTGCGCGCTACTGGCGGCAGTGGAGTCGTCACGTACGCGGATGCGTTTGCGTCTCAGCCCTTCGGCAACACGCTGCTGACACTGACGCTGACCGGTGCGCAGCTGAAGCTACTGCTCGAGCAACAATGGAGTGCCGGCAAACCGGAGCGTGCGCGCTTACTGCAACCTTCGCGCGGATTCTCTTATGCGTGGCGGACGAGCGGCTCCCAAGGTGATCGCGTCATGGCAGACTCGATGCGGCTCAATGGTGATGCGATCCGACCTGAACAAACCTATCGCGTCACCGTCAATAATTTCCTCGGCGACGGGGGCGACGGCTTTCGCGTGCTGCGCGAAGGCACGGATCGAGTCGGCGGGCCACTCGACGTCGATGCACTGAGCGAATATTTGCGCGGAGCATCGGCAGAACGGCCATTGACGCCCGACCGCACGCCACGTATCAGTCGGCGCTAGCGTAAGAAAATTCACGGCGCTGATGCGATAATTGCGCTCCGCTTCTGTAAGGTCTATCCATGCGCCGCACTCGCGTTAGCTCGCGCAGCCGACAGTCAGTCGACGCTCAAGGTCTTGTCAAACTGGCGCGCCGCCTGTCCGAGTCAGGCAGCAGGCTCGAAGAACAGTTATGGCAGCGACGCCTGATCGAATTGATCAATGACCGCCTTGGCCGCCGCAATGACGACGCGGTCGAGGCTGCGCTCGAAGATCTCGCACGCTCGAGTCAGCCCGCGTACGACGATTTGGCTGATCTGGCAGAAAGTTGTGCCGAAAGCACCGTGGTCGACATTGACGGTCAGCCGCATGACACGCTGCTGATCGTGCTGCCGCTGCTCGCGTGGTCGCGTTATCGCCTGCCGACGACGACCTTATCCGCTGCGCTATGCGACACTTTGCGCGCGCACCTTAGCGGGCACCTGCTCGCCCGTGATGCGCGCGTGGCGCTTGCCGATTACCTGTTCTCGATCGATCAGCTGCCCGAAGCATTTGCCGACGTTAGACGACAGATCGAGCAATTGGGCGACGCCGCGGCCGAAGGGATCACTTTGCATATCGACGCAAAGAAACTGCGCGAGCCCGTGGCAATGCTTGCCGACACGCGCTACGTGCTGATCGCGATTGCCGCCCCTCAAGGGTCGCCGCTATATCACTGGCAAGAATCGGGCGTGGATCCGGATTCGAAAAGCGGCGCGCTGGCAGCCTTCAGCGAACAGGTCGCTGGCGCCTTGCAGCCGGTAATGATGGGGTGCCGATTCCGCGTGTTATCGCCCAATGCGTTTCACGCGGCGCTGCGCTACGCCGACCGGGAACTGCGCGAGTTCTCGCTTGAGGCGGCCGTGTCTTATCTAAAGCTTGCGTACGACTTCGCACCGAACACACTGACAGCAGCCTTCAGCGTGTTCGAGGACTCGAGCGGAAACTCGGGCGGCGAAGTGCGCATCGGGATCGCCAAGGCTGCGAACGACGACGACGTAATCGAAGGTGTCGTATGGCCGCTGCTTGGCGATGACGACGAGCAAACGATGGAAGACGTCGACAAGGCGCTAAAAGCGCTGAGCCTGCACAAGGCGGTCGCGCATGCCCATCGCTTTCCGCTTGAATTTTGCGACGACTGTGGCGCGCCATTGTTCCCCAACGCTGCGGGCCACGTCGTGCATGCGGAGCCGCCGGAAGAAGCCGAGGATCGTCCGGCGGCGCCGCTTCACTAGAGCATCAGACGACAGTCCGGCGTCAGTTCAGCCAGCGACCGACGATGCGCTGATACTCGCCGCTCGCCTTCGACAGGTGCAGCCACTGATCGACGTATTCCTTAGTGACTACGTCGCCGCGCGGAAGGATGTACGCCATTTCGCCGTACTGCAATGGCTTGTCGGGGTTGACCGCGCATAGACCCGGCTTCTGCTTCTGCTGCACGATCGCTTCGGCGGACTCGGTGACGAACACGTCGGCGTTACCCTTCAGCACTTCGTCGAAGATGCCCAAATTGTCCTGATGGATCGTCAGTTTCGCCGTCTTAAAGTTCGCTTTGGCAAAGCGCTCGTTGCTGCCGCCCGGATTTGCGATCACTTTCACGTCGGCCTTGTCGATATCGGCAACGGTTTGAAACCGCTTGACGTCGGCGCAGCGAACCAGTGGCGTCTTGCCGTTGACCATGTACGCGCTGCTGAACCCCACGCGCTTCTGCCTATCGAGTGTCACTGAAATGCCACCGACTGCGATGTCGCACTTGTTGGCGGTGAAGTCCGCAAGTAAATTCGCCCACGTCGTCTTCACGTATTCGACTTTTACACCGAGGCTGGTGGCGAGCGACTGCATCAGGTCGATGTCGATGCCCTCGTAGCTTCCATCCAGCTTGGCGAAGCTGAACGGCTTGTAATCGCCGGGCGTGCACGCGCGCAACACGCCCGACTTGATCACCTCATCGATGCTTCCCGCGTGCGCTGCGGGTGCTAAGGTCGACGCGGCTAGCAGAAGCGCAAGCGCCGTGCTTTTAATCGGTGACATGGTGTGATCTCCTCGTGAGTGTTAT
>DATLMT010000088.1:0-5782 GCA_035537135.1 Burkholderiaceae bacterium
GGCCAATGGTGACTTGATTGCGGCACGCAACGAGCTCACCGCGTGGAAGCGCCAAAGCGATGTTGGCTACACCGCTGCCGATCTGGACCAGGACGAAGTCGTGCGGCAGACGATCGAGCACGGCTTGTTGCTGTCGCAAAGACATGTCTTCGGCGTGTTCTTCTGGTTTGTCGTGCTGCCGGGTCCGATTGGAGCAGTCGCGTATAGGCTCGCCGAGCACGTGGGACGCACTTGGAATCGGCCGCCGCAAAGCGCAACGCCGCCTGACCGCTTTGGGGACTTTGCGCGCCGCGCTTTCGCCTGGATCGATTGGGCGCCAGCGCGGCTGACCGCGCTCGGCTTCTCTGTCGTAGGCGACTTCGAAGGTGCGATTTATTGCTGGCGTCAGGTGTCGCGCCAAGAACCGGCCGACGGGATGCCGGCGCCTGATTCGCGCACGCTGATTCTGGCGGCCGCCAGCGGCGCGCTCAACTTGCGCCTGATGCCGGCGGTGGAAAGTGCGCGCTATTTTGACGAGGCCGGCAATGAAGGCGCAGGCCTGGCCGAGCCGCGGGCCCCTGCGCTGCGCGCTGTGGTAGGTCTGGCTTGGCGCACGTTGCTGTTATGGCTCGTCTTGCTTTTGCTGCTGACCCTCGCAAGCCTGTTCGCCTAGAAGCTCTGCAAAGCTACTGCCCGGGCGCCATTTCGCGCGGGCGGTGCTCAAGATAACCTCCGTACCGCTCCGCGGCGTTCGTTTGCAATTCGTCGACCCGCTCGCTGCGCTTTCGAAGTCTCTTAAATAGGCCGCGCCGCTCCGCATTGCCAGCAACCGCCAAACTGCGGCTCCGAAGTTTCGCCGCAGCGGGTGCACTGCCAGTGCGGCCCGTGCGTCGGTTGCCTAACCTGCTGCAAAATTTCGCGCGCGCGCGGTTCGTCGTGATCGCTCTCGATCCACACCTGCGGAGCGCATTCGAGAAATGGAATCTCGCCGAGCGCGCCGGCCAGCGTCGTGTTGCGCAACTCGCAGCGGATTCCGGCGGCGCGCAGGGTGTCGGCCCATATTGAGGCTTGTATCGAGTTATCTGCGCGCGCCAGAAGCTTCATGCGAGCGATGCCGTTGCAAGCGACTGATAGAACTCGTAGCGCTCAGGAACGATTTCGCCGACGGCAAGCGCCATCCGCACGGCACATCCAGGCTCCTGCAGGTGGCGGCAGTCCTGAAATCTGCAGTGCCCGAGATGGGTACGGAATTCGGGAAACGTCCCGGCGATTTCGTCGAAGCGCAGATGCGTAAGCCCGAATTCTTCGAAGCCGGCCGTATCGACCAACGCGCTGTCGTTACCGAAAGAAAACCAACGCGATGCCGTCGTCGTTTGCTTGCCTGCATTCAGGCGTTCCGAAAACTCCTGCGTGCGTGCCCTTGCATCGGGAATCATCAGATTGAGCAGCGTCGACTTGCCCATGCCGGATTGTCCAACCATCAAGCTCTTGCGCCCCTCGACTTCGGGGAGCAACCGCTCGCGCGCTAAGTCACCTCCGCCCTTGGCTGACATGGCCAGGGTGCGCCACCCGAGCTGGGATGCCTGCTGCAAGAATGACTCAGCATCGGAGTCCGCCAGATCGACCTTGTTCCGCAACACCAGCGCTTCGATTCCGGCCGCGGCCGCGGCCACCAGCGCTTTCCATATGAACCAACGGTTGAACGCCGGGCGCGCGGCGAAAACGATGATCACCTGATCGACGTTGGCCGCAAGCTCCTTAGTTCGATACTTGTCGGACCGGAAAAGAAGAGTCGAGCGCGGCTCGATCGATTCAATTCGCGCTTGTTCCGCGGACGTCACGCTGGCGATAACGCAGTCGCCTACAACGACGTCATCCCGTCTGCCGCGCCGCGTCGCCTGACGGATGTGCGCCGCGTCCGCGATCAACGACTGCCTGCCGAACGTTGCTATCACACGGGCACGCACCTGCGGCGGCGGTGTCACGCGAGCCCGTGCGCGTACACGGCATCGGCTTTGGCGGCACAGATGAAATCGTTTTCCGAGATGCCGTTGACCGAATGCGTGTTGAAGCGAACTTCACAGCGGTTGTAGCCGACGTGCAGATCCGGATGATGGTCTTCGCGGTGCACGACGTAGGCAAGCGCGTTGATGAACGCGACCGTCTCGTAGTAATTCTTGAAGCGGTAGGCTTTTGACAGAGCGCCGTCTTTGACGGTCCAGTGATCGAGCACGTCGAGTTGCGCAGCGACCTGCGCGTGATTCATAGCTTCGCCGGTGACTGCGCGACAGTGCGAGCTCAGCAATTGCTCGAGCGTCCTCATTGAACACTTCAGTGCGCTGCTTGCAGCAAGCGCTCGATGCGGTTCGACGCCGGCGGATGGCTGTCGTAGAACGCGGAGTGCACGGGGTCCGGCGTCAGCGTCGATGCATTGTCCTGATACAGCTTGACCAGCGCGTTGATCAGAGCGTCGGCCGACGCGTTGCGCGCAGCGAAGCGATCGGCCTCGAACTCGTGCTTGCGCGACATGATGCTGGCCACTGGTGCGAACACGAAAGTAAACACAGGCAAAACCAGCATGAACAGCACCAGCGCAACGCCTTGATGCGTGTCGCTTTTCGGTTCAACGCCAAGCCCGGCAAAAAACCAGGGCTCGTTGATCAGCCATCCGAGCAAGGCCAGTACGCCGAGGCTGACGAAAAACGAAAGTGCGAGCCGTTTGGCGATGTGCTTGAGCTTGAAATGGCCGAGTTCATGCGCCAGCACGGCTTCAATCTCCGGCGGCAACAGGCGCTCGATCAGCGTATCGAAAAACACGATGCGCTTCGCACGGCCAAGCCCTGTGAAATACGCGTTACCGTGCGCCGAGCGCCGCGAGCCGTCCATCACGAACACGCCCCTGCTGGCAAATCCGGTGCGACTCAGCAACGCTCTGATGCGCTCCGCCAGCACTGCATCTTTCAACGGCTCGAACTTGTTGAAGATCGGGGCGATCAGCGTCGGATACAGCAGCAGCACTAACGCGTTAAACGTGACCCACAACAGCCATACATAAAACCACCATGCATCGCCCGCCTTCTGCATCAGCCAGATCGTGGCGGTAAGCAGCGGTAGGCCGAGCACAGCTGCGACCGCCAGTGACTTGACAAGATCAAGCATCCAAAGCCGCGTCGTCATCCGGTTAAAGCCAAAACGCTGCTCAATCCGAAACTGGCGAATCCACGAGAATGGCAAGTCGATCAAGGCCAGCAAAAGCACCACGGTAGCTACTACAGCCACTTGGTACCGCAGGTCGCCGGTGATAAGACCGCGCAGCGTATCGCTGATCCATTGCAGGCCGCCCAGCAACGTCAGCGCGACGAGAACGGCGGCGCCGACTGCTGTCTCGACAATTCCCAGTCGGGTCTTTTCGACCGTGTAGTGCGCCGCCTTGCGATGCGCTTCAAGCGACACGCGGTCCACGAATTGGGCCGGAACATGGTCCGCATGTGCAGTGACATGGCGAATCTGGCGCGATGCGAGCCAGTAGCGAACGCCGATCATCAGCAACAGAAACAAGACGAAGAGGCTGGTTAGCAGCAGCGCCATTTTCACCGAGACGGTTGCAGCGCGCCTCGCTATGCCAGAATCGCGCGCCCGTTACGAGGCGGTCGCCTCGTATCTCGAAAAATTATGTCACAGCACGCGCGCTTTTCAGAGATCAACCTGGTCTGGGTCGACATGGAAATGTCGGGACTTAGTCCCGACTCGGATCGGGTGCTCGAGATTGCGGTGGTCGTCACCGGGCCGGAGCTCGATGTGATCGAAGAGGGGCCGGTATTGGTGCTGCAACAGCCGGCGAGTGTGCTGGACGGCATGGATCGCTGGAACACGGCGACGCATGCGCGCTCGGGGTTGATCGACAAGGTTCGGTCGTCGGCGCTGGATGAAGACCAGGCGAGCGACATGTTGATCGAGTTTTTGCGTTTTCTGGTTCCGGCGGGAAAGTCACCCATGTGCGGCAACTCGATCTGCCAGGATCGCCGCTTCATGGCTCGCTGGATGCCGCGATTGGAAGCATTTTTCCATTATCGCAACGTCGACGTCAGTACATTGAAAGAGCTAGCCCGCCGCTGGCGCCCCGAAGTCGTTCGATCTTTCGACAAGAAAAGCCGGCACGAAGCGCTCGCTGATATTTATGAGTCGATTGAAGAGCTGAAGCACTACCGCAAGGAAATGTTCCGCTAGTTTCAACTGACGGTCGTATCCGCCTCGTTTTCCGACTGTACCGCTGCGGCCACGACTGCCGTTGCAGTCGCGGCAGCTGCTCCGGGCACTTCGCTGTTGCGCGTGCTGATCCACGCTCGACCAAGTGACACACCGAGCGCCAGCAATACCGGCCCGAGAATTACGCCGATGAATCCGAACGCCAGCACGCCGCCCAGGACACCTAGAAAAATCAGCGCCAGCGAAAGCGTAGATCCGCGCGCGATCAGCAGTGGCTTTAGAAAATTGTCGATGCTGCTGATGACAGCCGCTCCCCAGATCGCCATGAAGATTGCCCAACCGGGCTCGCCTTGCATGTACAACCATATGGCAGCGCCGCCCCAAAGCACCACCGGGCCCATCGGAACCACCGACAACACAAAAGTGCCTACGCTCAACAGGAACGCGCCTGGCACGCCGGCAATCAGAAAGCCGATATAGGCAACGATCGCCTGCGCCGCAGCGGTGCCCACGATGCTGACGAAGACGCTGCGTGTGGTGCCGACGACGATCGAGAGTACTTCGTCGCTCATCTGGCCCGATAGCCGGCGCGAGATGCGGTGAGTCAACTGCGCAATCCGCTCGCCGTCGCGGTAATAGAAGAAAACAATGAATGCGACAAGCAGCATTTGCAAAATGCCGTCACCGAGCAGGCGCACCAACGCGAATGACAGTTTGCCGGCCGGCTCGAGCGCACGTTGGAGCAACGCGGCCGACTGCGTGCGGTCCGCCAAAAGCGTCAGCAACCACTGGTAGATACTTTCGCCGACCACCGGAATGCTCTTGACCTGTTCCGGCACGCGCAGACCATCGGCGCGCCAGTCGCGCACTGCGGCGAACAGCGGCGGCACATGATCGGCAGCCGCTTCGGCCAGCAGAGCGATCGGCACGATTGTCGTCGCCAAGATCAGCACTAGCATCACCGATGCGCTGATCGTCGAGTTGCCACGAAGGTTGCTGCGCAGCCTTTCGTAAGCAGGCCAGGTCGCGATCGCAAGCACGCCAGCGACTAGCAGCGCGCTAAGGAACGGCTGAATGACCAGATAAATGCCGACGACGACGAGCGCCGCGCCGGCAATGCGAAAAATTAGGTCAAAGCGGCCCTGCATCGAAGATCGTTCGATACGCGGCGGTGTTGGAATTTGAGTTGGGTTCATCACCTGACAGGTCTCGCCGTCAGGAATCGAACCTGAATCCCACGCTTAGGAGGCATGTGCACTATCCATTGTGCTACGGCGAGCGCGCGGCAGTATATCCAGCGTCTGACGTAGACTGCGCGCGCTTTTAACGACGCACGGCGGGTGATGCAAGGCAATCAGCGGGCTTCGCGGCGCGGTGGCGACTACAGCGAAGAATCAATTCGCGTACTGAAGGGGCTCGAGCCGGTCAGGCAGCGGCCCGGCATGTACACGCGCACCGAAAGCCCGTTGCACATAGTGCAGGAAGTGATCGACAACGCATCGGACGAGATTCTTGCGGGGTCCGGCACCCGGATCGACGTTACGCTGAGCAAGGACGGTGCAATCACCGTAGAAGACGACGGGCGCGGTATTCCGGT
>DATLMT010000089.1:0-5289 GCA_035537135.1 Burkholderiaceae bacterium
CCGCCAGAGCCAAGTCGCCGCTTGACGTCGCCGAGCAGTGGAACACTTGGATGCGGGCGCTTACTCTTCTAATAAGCCTTGTCACCACTGCGATTGTTTTGGCGGCTTGTGGACCAGCCGGAGGTGAGGACAAGGGCGGCAAAGGCGGTTTTCCGCCTGCTCCTGTCAGTGTCCAAGAAGTCAAGACCACAACCGTGCCGATCCGATTTGAGTATGTCGGCCAGACGGCGGGCTCCAAAGAAGCCGAAGTTCGGGCGCGCGTGCAGGGCATTCTGGAAAAGCGCATGTACCAGGAAGGCAGCCGGGTGACCGCTGGCCAGACGCTGTTCATCCTCGACTCGCGCCCGTATGCCGCGCAGGCTCAGGCGGCCGAAGCCGATTTGTCGCGCGCACAGGCGCAGTACTCACAGGCGAAGCGAAATTTCGATCGCGTCAAACCGCTGGTTGGCAGCAACGCGCTGAGCCAGCGCGAGTTCGATGAAGCCACTTCCGGCGAAGAAACCGGAGCGGCTGCCATCAAGCAGGCGCAAGCGCGTCTGACCGAAGCTCGGTTGAATTTGGGTTACACGCGCGTCGTTGCGCCCGTTAGCGGATGGGCGAGCCGAGCGCAAAAATCGGAAGGCTCGCTGGTATCGCCTGGCGCCGATAGCTTGTTGGCGACTGTGTCCCAGCTCGATCCGCTGTATGTGAATTTCAGTGTGTCGGAGGCCGAGCGTCTGCGGCTGAATCGCCTGATGAACAGCGGTGAATTGAAAGCGCCAGCTACCACTGACGCTGCGAACAAGAGCCCCACTAAGAACGGCACATCCCCATCTGACAAGTCACCGCTGTCAGGCTATTCGGTGTCATTGAAATTGTCGGACGGCACTATCTACGATCGCAAAGGGCGGCTGACGTTCGTCGATCCCGCCATCAACACGGGCACCGGTTCCTTCGATGCGCGCGCGGAGCTGCCGAACGCCGACGCAGCGCTGCGCCCAGGCCAGTTCGTACGCGTGATCGTCGAAGGTGCGACGCGGCCGAACGCAATCATCGTCCCGCAGCGCGCGGTGATGGACGGACCACAGGGCAAGTTCGTCTTTGTCACCGCCAAAGGCGGACAAGACGGCAAGACCGACGTCGCACTGCCTCGCCCTGTGACCGTTGGCGAGTGGGTGGAAGTCGATGGTCAGCAACAGTGGATCATCGAATCGGGTTTGAAGCCCGGCGACGTCATTGTTGTCGATGGGACGGCGAAGCTGTTTCCGATTCCCGGCGGTGCTCCGATCATGCTTGGACCTCCTCCGGGAATGGATGGCAAAGGCGGACCGCCCGGAATGGGCAAGGGCGATGCGCAAAAAGGCGCCGCCAAGAAAGCCGAAGCAAAAAAATAATTGCGGTGGCTGGTTACGCGAGTCACTGAACACCCATCACCGACGAGGTTCTGATGTTCTCCCGCTTCTTCATTGATCGCCCCATCTTTGCAGCGGTGCTGTCGATTTTTATCGTCATCGCCGGCCTAGCCGCAATGCGCGTATTGCCGATCGCGCAATACCCTGAGATCGCGCCGCCAGTTGTTTCAGTGCGCGCCATATATCCGGGGGCCTCGGCGAGCACACTCGAACAGACCGTTGCCGCGCCGCTCGAGAATGCGATCAACGGCGTCGAGGACATGCTGTACATGAGCTCGAACTCGTCGTCCAACGGCGTGGTCGAGATTCAAGTCACATTCAACATCGGCGCCAACGTCGATCAGGCGGCTTTGAACGTTAACAATCGGGTCAAGCAGGCGGAAGCGCGCTTGCCGCAGGAAGTGCGGCGGCAAGGTGTGACGGTCGAGAAAGGCTCGTCGGCGTTCCTGCAGGTGCTGGCGTTCTACTCGCCCGACGGGCGCTATGACGATCTGTTCACGTCGAACTACGTGACGCTGAACGTGCTCGATCAGCTGAAGCGGTTGCCCGGTACAACCAACGTGCAGATCTTTGGTGCCAAGGATTATGCGATGCGCATTTGGTTGCGGCCGGATCGACTCGCACAGTTGAAGCTGACGACCGGCGACGTGGCGCGCGCGATCAACGAGCAGAACGCGCAGTTTGCCGCGGGCAAGGTTGGCCAGGCACCCTACGCCGGCGCGCAGGAGCTCGCGTACACGATCACGACGCAAGGTCGGTTGGCCGACGCGGCGCAGTTCGAAAACATCATCGTGCGCAGCGGCGCCGACGGCTCGACGGTTCGGGTGCGCGATGTCGCGCGCGTCGAGCTTGGCTCACGCGACTACGACTTCATCGGCCGCTACAACGGGCAGCAGGCGACGCTCGTCGGCATTTTCCTGCAGCCCGGTGCCAACGCGCTCGAGGTGGCCAAAAGCGTGCAGACCACTGTCGATGGTCTGGCCACGCGCTTTCCGGAAGGCTTCAAGTACTCGATTCCGTACGACACGACGCGTTTCGTCGACGTATCGATCCACGAGGTCGTGATCACACTGGCGATAGCGGTCGTGCTGGTGCTGCTGGTGGTGTTCCTGTTCCTGCAGAGCTGGCGCGCGACGCTGATTCCAATTATTGCCGTGCCGGTCTCGCTGCTCGGCACGTTCGCCGGGTTGCTGATGCTTGGCTACTCGATCAACACGCTGACACTGTTCGGCATGGTGCTCGCGATCGGTATCGTCGTCGACGACGCGATCGTCGTGCTCGAGAACGTCGAACGCATCATGCGCGAGGAGCATCTGAACGCGCGCGAAGCGTCGATCATCGCAATGAAGGAAGTCACCAGCCCGATCATCGCGATCGTGCTGGTGCTGGTGTCGGTATTCGTGCCGATCGCGTTCCTCGGAGGCTTGACCGGCGAGCTGTATCGACAGTTCGCGATCACGATTTCGATCGCAGTGTTCATCTCGGGCATCGTCGCGCTGACGCTGACGCCCGCGTTGTGTTCGCTGCTGCTGAAAGAGCAGCACAGCGAGCCCAACCGATTCTTCAGAGCGTTCAACGGCTGGTTCGGCCGCGTCACCAATCGTTATACGGACGGTGTCGTGTGGATGATCCGGCGCGGCGCGCTCGCGATGGTGCTATTTGTCGCCATGGTTGGTCTTGCTGCAATCCTGTGGCGCGCAACGCCCGGCTCGCTGGTCCCTGATGAAGATCAGGGCTTTTACATCGCCGCTGTGATTTTGCCGGACGGCTCGTCTTTACAGCGGACCGACAAGGTGGTCAGCGAAGTCACGCAGGCGATGCTGTCTAACAAGAACAACCAAGATGTCGTCGCGTTCACCGGCTTCGACTTTCTCGGCGGCGGATTCCGCAATAACGCAGCGACGATCTTCGTCACGCAGATTCCATGGGATAAGCGAAAAGGCGTAACGACGCCGATGGTCGTCGGCGACTTCTTCATGAAGACCGGCCACATCAAGGAAGGGCTGGCGATTGCGTTCGCGCCGCCTGCGATCTTCGGTCTCGGCGCTGCCGGCGGTGCGGAGTTTTATATCCGCAATCGCGGCGAGGGCGGGCCGCAGGCACTCGCGCAGGCGATGGGCGGCATGCTCGGCGCCCTGCATCAGGACCCGATGTTCGTGCAGGTCAATTCTCTGTGGAAGCCGAACGTGCCGCAGCTTTTCGTCGATGTCGATCGCGAGAAGGCGAAGGCGCTCGGTGTGTCGGTCGACGAGATCTTCAACACCTTGTCGGCAACACTCGGCAGCTATTACGTCAACGACTTCAACAAGTACGGCCGCACGTGGCAGGTGCTGATGAGTGCGGAACCGTCGTATCGCAATCGCCCTGACGACATCGGCGCAGTGTGGGTGCGCTCCGAACGCAATGAGATGGTGCCGCTGCGCTCGGTGGCGAACGTTCAGTACACGTCTGGCCCAGACTCACTGGATCGCTACAACAACTTGCAGGCGGTCAAGGTGTTTGCGACCGCAGCGCCCGGCATAAGCTCGGGTCAGGTGATTCAGAAATTGCAGCAGGTGGCTCGGCAAACATTGCCGGCTGATTTCGATATTGAATTTACCGGCGCATCCTTGCAGGAGCAGCGCTCGTCGGGCACGTCGGGTCTCGCGCTCGGGCTGGCGGCCGTGATGGTGTTTCTGATTCTGGCCGCGCAGTATGAAAAGTGGTCGCTGCCATTCTCAGTACTTATGGCGCTGCCATTCGGAACGTTCGGCGCGTTGGCCGCCGTGTGGCTGCGCGGTATGACGAACGACGTGTACTTTCAGATTGGACTGGTCACGCTGCTTGGTCTGGCCGCGAAGAACGCGATTCTGATTGTCGAATATGCATCGCTGAAAGCATCGGAAGGGTATTCGACCGCGGCCGCTGCGATCGAAGCCGCGCGCCTGCGGTTCAGGCCCATCGTGATGACATCGCTCGCGTTCATACTGGGTGTGGTGCCGCTGGCGTTTTCCACGGGCGCCGGAGCCGGTGCACGCGTGTCCGCCGGCACAGGCGTGATGGGCGGTATGTTGGCGGCTACTTTTCTCGCCATTTTCTTTGTGCCGCTGTTCTTCAAGCTGATCACCGATCGCAGACTGCGCGAGGCGCGCACGTCGGAGCAGCTGCATGCGGAAGTGGAAGAAGGCGAGCGGCGCAGCGCAGAGTTGCATGCGAAGCTGGCCGCGGAAGCGAAGGCGACGGTGCACGTGCCAAAGGGACAAAAGGCGGGGCAGAAGGTGAATCAACCGCTGCAAGAAGCGCCCGAAGGAGGCGAATGATGACGCGCGCGCTGATGAATTTTTCACGCATCGCGGTCGTGGTGGCAGCGATGGCGCTGACCGCATGCGCGACCACGGACGCGCGTCTGCCGGCGCTCGATTTGCCGGCACCAACAGCTACGCATGTCGCGGGCGTCGAGCGGTGGTGGACACAGTTTGACGATCCGCAGCTGACGGCGTTGATCGAAGAGGCACTCGCGGCCAATCTCGATCTGCGCCTGGCCATCGCACGCATCGACGAAGCGCGCGCCAATTTGCGGCTCGCGCGCTCGGCGTTGTATCCGTCGCTCGATGCCGACTTCGGTGCGAGCCGCGCACGCCGCAGCAACCGCACCGACTTCTCATTCGGTCCGGAAATCACAAATTCATTCACCGGTGGATTGCAGGCTGCCTATGAGGTGGATTTGTGGGGCCGCATCGCATCCGGCCGCAACGCCGCGCAAGCGCAGCTGCTAGCCACGCGTTACAGCGCGGAGACGGTGCGCACGGCGCTGGCAGCACAGGTTGCATCGACCTACTTTTCTTTGCGCGCATTTGACGCCGAGCTGAAGATCACGCGTGACACGCTCGGCACGCGTGCAGAGAACGTGAAGCTGTTC